>JBBKXC010000316.1:0-5836 GCA_037969275.1 Bdellovibrionales bacterium
TCCTATGCGGCGCGCTAAACGAAGGGGCGGCGCGTTATTAGAAAAGAGTCGCACCAGCCCATCTGTAAAGGCCACCATCGCCACATTATCCGGTCTGCGGCGGCGTTGATAGGTCTCTAGCAATCCTTGCGCGCCAATGTCGCCGCCAGAGGCATAAGCGCCCCGCACCAGCGCGGCCAGTTCCTTAACATCACGAAAGCCCAGATTAAGCCCTTGCCCCGCAATAGGGTGTATGCCGTGGGCGGCATCGGCGATTAGCACCATGCGCTCGCCTATATAACGGGAGGCATGGACAAGGCTTAGCGGATAAGCGCTGCGCTCGCCGATCATTTCAACTTGGCCGTAACGCTGCGGGAATTTCTCCTGCAATTGAGCGACAAATTCATCCCGCGAGAGCTGCATCAATGAGGCGCTTTGCGGGCCATGCTCTGTAAAAACCACAGAAGAGCGATGCTTGCCGCCTTTATCCGCCATAGGCAGCACGGCAAAGGGGCCTTCCGGCCAGAAATGCTCGACCGCGACATTGTTATGCGGGTTTTCATGGTTGGTGATGCACACAATAGCGCGCTGCTTATAGCTCCACTGCCTGCAATCAATATCCAGCCAATCCCGCATAAAGGATTTACGCCCATCCGCACCAACCGCAAGCTTTGCCTTTAATCGGCTACCGTCGCTCAGAACGACAATCACGCCATCAGCAACATTTTCAAAATCTGTCACAGCAGCAGGCGCAATCAAACGTACAGTTTCAAGTGCCTGTACGCGTACATTCAGCGCGGCGCGCAAGTCGGCGTTGGGGTAAATTGTACCAAAAGCCTTATCATCCACTTCCGCGCTTAAGAACCGCAGAAGCACAGGACTATCCCCATCCAGAATCTCGATATCATTGATCGCGCAGCCCTTACCAGATAGCGCATCCACAATGCCCGCCTCTTCCAATATCTGCGATGAGCCGTACGAAATAGCCGTTGTGCGTTCATCGCCGCTCATGGGGCGGGCAGGGTCTGCGGAGTCGATCACAGCCACGCGCATATTATCCAGCCCCAGCAGACGAGCCAAGGTTAAACCCGCAAGACCGCCGCCTGTAATGATTACATCGTAGTTATTGTTCATAGTATCCGCGTTACCCCTCAGGGGCACATTTCAATAATTTTTAAAAAGATCAGCCCACTATGACGAGGATTACGGCCATTTTCAAGCTATTAAGGTTCACACGAAACGATTAGCCCTATTGAAAAACCCGCCCCGCCCTCCATAGCCATGCCAAGCAAAAGCCCGGCGTACCGGGCTTAATTTCTAAAGAGATGTTTAAATTGCAGAACGCTTAACGCCAGTCCAGGTCATATTCGAGGCCAATGCGAAATTCGTGGCTGGAATAATTCAGATCAATATCACCCAGATTTAAATCCATCGCATCCATATAGCGATAGCCCAGCGTATAGGCCATATTATCGCGTGGACGATATTTTAAGCCTGCGCCAGCCTGATAAGTAAGAGCGTAAGCACTATCTTCAGCGCTCAAACCCGCGGCGTCAATCTGACCTTCAAAATAGCTCATACCAAGACCCGCAGAAACATACGGCGTAACTTTCCACGGCACATCGAAATCATAATAAAGATTAGCAAGTCCGGCCCATTGCTTAACCTGACCACCAATATCAAAGGTTGCGCCATTGATATCCATAGAGCTTATGCTTGGTTTACGGTAGGAAAGCTCGGCCTCTACGCGTACTTGTTTGGACAGGCGAAGCCCAAGCGCACCGGCAAAGGAAGGCGCGTTGTCATATTCAAAGTCACCTTGCGCAACACCGGGGGCAGAAAATTCTTGATCGTTATAGGTGTTCAAACCCAAATAACCGGCAAGATAAACGCGCGAGACCTGCGCTTGCGCTGCAGACGGCATTAATCCAGCAAACATTGCGGCAAAGGCGGCTCCACTGAGGAGATATATTTTAAAATGTTTTTGCATGATTTTCGTAGAAATACGAGGGAAAATAAGTGTTACGAATAAGAATAACAGACAATATCCAACATGCCAAGCTTTTGATTATTGCGAAAAATAAACGCCTATTAAGCGACGGGCTTTTCGATCTTAACCGGAAGGTCTGCGGCAATCGGCTCATCATCAAGCATCTCGATCATACCTGTCGGCTGCACTGCAAAATTGGCAATGAACAAGGCATTCGAGTAAAAGACAACCGCATCACAAAGGTAGTGACCTTGATCATTTTTACCTTCATAGCTTGCAGGGCGGATTGTACCTTCGATCACAGAGCGGGTTGTATCATCCATATCCGCTGGCATGCTCGGGTCTTCCATGCTCTCAGCTACGTAGAACGGGCCTTCTTCGCCGCGCACAAAGAAACAGAAAAAACGTAGATATTCGAGAACATTGTCATCGGTCACCTTGATCGGCGCCTTTGCATTCACTTCGTGAATAGGCGGGGATGTTCCATTCAAACGGAAAAGATTACCCTGATCGGTCAAATAATAGATATTCAGCTTTTTATTGACCCAGTTCGGGTCACGCACGCGGATAAGGGCAACGCTGTCATAAAAAGGAAGCATACGCCAATGCACTTCGGTGCTTTCAGCGGAGACACGGTATTTCCCGTCAATAGGGTTGATTTGCTCAAGAAATCCGGCTAGTTCGTCGCCTTGGACAGCGTTCCAATTATCATCGTTATACATATAATCCTGCACAATTTTATTAGCTCAACAGCCTAGAACTATAATCTGTGTAACTGTCTGATGCAAAATAAAAATGAATTTAATTACGTCCCTTAGGCCGCCTTGCGCGAGAATATCTTATTCACTTTTTAAAATATCTTGGCTGTACCATTTATAATTCGCGGCGATCATGTTAAAAAGTCTTTTAAATCACATTAAAACTACGACACAGAGATTATGCAGAACAAACCTCTTTTTATTGCCCTTAGCTTTTCTTTTTTATCTTTGCCCGCATTGGCAGATCAGGTGAATTTTAAAAATGGTGACCGACTTAGTGGAACAATTATCAGCACGCGCGACGTAAATACATTGTATTTCCAAAGCGCCTATGGCGGCGATATGCGTATTAATTGGGATCAAATCGAGAGCGTTTTTGACCAAAATATGCGCCCTGTGGTTAAGCCAGTCGCTCCGTCATCCGTAAGCACACTCACTGGCTATAATGATGCGCGCGTTGAAACATGGACACAAAACCAGATAGTGACAACCTCACCGCAAAGCGCGCCGAGCGCGCCTGAAAACTTGGCCGAAAATGAAGATAATTTCAAATGGAGCGGCCGCGTTAATTTTGGCGGCGCGTTGGAAGAAGGCAATAGTAAGAGCAAATCTCTAGGGCTGGACGCCAACCTCACCGCGCGCGATGCGAAAAACCGCTTTCACTTTGGCGGCGAGGCCAATTGGGAAGAGGAAAGCGGGCAAGAAACCGAAAATGACCCATTGGGCTTTGGTTTATATGACCGCTGCGTGACCGAAGAGTACTTCGTCGGCGGCAACTTGCAATTCGAGCGCGATAAATTCGAGGAACTTGATCTGCGCTCCCGCATTGGTCTTTATAATGGTTACCAGTTTTACGAGCAAGATGATCTTAACCTGCAAATCAAAGCCGGAGCCGAATATATTGATGAACAATTTACGGATGACAGTAGTGAAAATGATATTGCAGCGAGCTGGGGTTTTGACTACGACCAGAAATTCTATGAAGGCGCTTTTCAGCTTTTTCATGCGCATAATATCTCTGTCCCCGTTTCCAATACTGTCGCGTTTCTTATTGATAGCGAAACAGGTATTCGCGTTCCCGTTGGCAAGCATCTCACCGGAACAGCCCAAGTCGATTATGATTGGGACAACGAGCCCGCAGCAGGCGTACAGGAAGATGATACAAGCTATTCCATCAAACTTGGCTATGAATGGTAATAGTCTTATAGAGGCCGAATGAACGGGTTTATTCAAAAACATCTGCAAACGCTGCTTGAAATAGATGTCAGCAATAAGCCGCGCTGGCAGCGCTTCTCTATCCGCACGGCGCAAGTTTTTGCCGCGACAATCCGCGACATTTCCGATGGGCATATTTCCCTGCAGGCCATGAGCCTTGTTTACACGACCCTAATTACCCTCGTGCCTCTGCTTGCAATTTCTTTTTCAGTGCTTAAAGGCTTTGGCGTACATAATCGTGTCGAGCCATTCTTACACAGCATCCTAGAGGGGCTCGGGCCGGAAAAAAGCGCTGAAGTTACCCAAAAAGTCATTGAATTTGTCGATAACGTTAATGTCGGTGTTTTAGGGGCTATTGGTCTTGGGCTTTTGATCTATGCGGTTATTGCCCTCATGCAAAAAATCGAGACAGCCTTTAACTATATCTGGCGCGTAGCCGCGGACCGTAATTTCGCCCAGCGTTTTAGCGATTATTTGAGCGTACTTCTCATGGGGCCGCTCTTGATCTTTGTTTCAGCCGGTATCACTACAGCCGTACGCACATCAAAAGTCGCCGTTCAAATTGGCGAATTTAGCGGCGTTGGCCTCTTTTATGATGTCGGTACATTTCTTTTGCCATGGCTTGTCATCGCTATAGGCTTTACGTTCCTGTACGTCTATATGCCCAATACTAAGGTACGCATCTCGGCCGCCTTTGCGGGCGCGCTTGTGGCCGGATTACTGTGGAAACTCATGGGCTATGTTTTTTCGTCCTTTATTGCAGGCTCTGCGAGTTATGTCGCGGTATATGCCGCCTTTGCCACCTTGATTGTGCTGATGATCTGGCTCTACGCTAGCTGGCTGGTCATCCTAATCGGTTCGAATGTGTCTTTTTACGTGCAATATCCGCGCTATATAAGAACGAGCCGCGAGCCGCTTATTCTTACGCCGCATCTGCGCCTTTTACTTGGCCTTAGCATCATGAGTCAGATTACCAAAGCGCATTATAACGGTGATGAACCATGGACAATCGATTCCTTGAGCAAAAAAATGAATGTGCCGATTTTGGCTGTTCAGCGCGTCATTGAAATTTTACTAGCCGGGCGCGTCATTGCATGCGCTGCGGCCAAGGGCGATGTTCCCGCCTATTATCCGGCAGTACCTTTAGATACAACGCCGCTGGAGTTCTTACTGAGTGTTTTAGAGCGCGAAGGCTTGCAAAGCTGGCTGCATGTCGAGCGGATGAACATTACCCCTGAGACCCTTAGTATCATGAAAGAGCTCGGCAAAAACCGTGAAGAAAGCATAACATCGCGCTCTATTGCGCAGGCTCTGCTTCACAAAGAAGAGCCGATGCCAGAATAATATACACAGCCATAATGGCGACAAGGCCCAAAAACCAGCCTTGCCAGACGCCGTAGCCTGTACTCATTACCGCCATAACACCTAGAAAGCCACCGAGCATGTATCTGGCGCGCGCCACCCCTTGCTGGCGTATCTTACATAGCAAAAACCCCGTAAGTGCGCTCAAAAATATAGGGCCCATCACACCGAATTCTATCCAGAACTGGATGGCGAAATTATGCGGGTGCAGCACGACCGGATAGGTGAAATAAAGCTGCTTGGTATCAAAATCCTTGATGGCCTCTGTCGCCTCAATGCCGTAGCCGTAAAGCGGGTTTTGCAATGCGTAGCGTGAAACAAAGTCCCAGATTTCTAAGCGGCTAAGTGCGTAGCCCTCCTTGAACCAATCTATATCCCCGATAAGCGGCGGCAGGGTTTTGAAGAGATATTGACTTAACCATGGCGCGCTAAACAAAAGCGCGCTAATCAGCGTCCATAATACAATCCAAAGAACTTTATGGCGCACGGGAAATATTGCTATTACCAGCGTACCCACCAAAACCGCCAATTG
>JBBKXC010000317.1:0-4116 GCA_037969275.1 Bdellovibrionales bacterium
TGATGATGAAGATACAGACATTGACCTGATGGACGGCGAAGAAGAGTGGAATGCTATGGCTGCCCGCCCGAAAGAAGAAGGCATGTATGCCGATGACGATGTTGAAGAAGATGATGACGCAGCAGCGAAAGCCGAGCCATCATTGGAAGACCTCGCCGGCGCATAAATAGCCTCTCAAAAATAAATTTCAAAGCCGCCAGCCAAGGCGGCTTTTTTATTATCATAAAACTATTGACATAGCACGAGCCACCCTCTAAAAGTTATGTAATATTCATTTAACAGAAAGATGGTTTCAAATGAACAGATTAGCAAAAGCCGCCGCCTTAGCCGGCCTGACAGCATTTAACACAAACAGCGCAACCGCCCAGTTCTTCATACCAGCAGAAGAGCCAAAGAGCGTGCTACAAAACGTTGCCGATGGCGCCGCGCTGGCCATCTATCGGCATGATACGACACAAGGGTTCTGCGATGATATGGAAGTGAATGTTCTTCCAGTTCTAAATTCGGTCGACCTTACAAGTGAGTTTAAAGCTACTTTTGAAAAGGCTAGAGGTACGCTACCCGCCATTTGTACAATTGAATTTGATGGAAACCCTGTATTTCATGCTTTTGCCAATTCATTAAAAATGGGCGAAAAATTCGACACACGCGTCGTGGCCACCGATATTCTGCAAATTTTGGGCCGTGATGACCTCGTGAAAATCAACGCCGTTCTTCCAACCCTTATCGCAGAATAGGGCTTTCGAAAAAATTACCAAAAAGCCGCCCCCACACGGGCGGTTTTTTTATGGAACGTAAAATTATTATGCATTTATATTGACATATTAACAAGAGCACCTTCGGGATGCACATTACACAAGATGCAGATTTGCGCGATTATCAACACGCCCAAACGGTTAGCCTCTGTGACAAATTAAATGATAATATTTTGCCAGCCATAAATAATGCAACCGGAAACACGCAAATTACAGCAGACCTTGTTGAAAGCACCTATTTTGTGAGAACTTCAAATCAGTATGAAGTCTCAACAGTTTGCAGGGTTTTTGATGAAAACACACAAATTACAAATATCCCGGGTGTTTCTCTGCAATATGTCGGTGATACTTTTGATACAGAAGAAATTGCGAAAAACTTTCGTGAACATCTAAGCGATAGGCAAATTGCCGATATGAGCAAAAGCCCTCTAATTCTTGCGCTCGACCTCTAGATTTTTAACTCCTTTTTTAAAAACCGCCCCCCACCTGTGAGGGCGTTTTTTTATGACACATAGCTGGGGGTAAGCCCTTATTTTCGCTGCTATTTAATCATAATCGTGCTAAATTCTTTTCCCATGGAACAAGCCGCACTTCTAGAGCAGATTAAATCCTACAATCCCGATCTCGATCCGAAATCGGTGGTGGAGGCTTATGAATTTGCCAAAAAAATGCATGAAGGCCAGACCCGCTCTAGCGGAGAGCCTTACTATACGCACCCTGTAGAGGTGGCCTCTATCTTGGCCGGCATGAAAATGGATGTGGTGACAATTATCACCGCCATTTTGCACGACACGCTGGAGGATACCAGCGCAACTTACGAAGAGATTTCCAAAAAATTCGGCAAAGAAATCGCTGACCTTGTAAGCGGCGTGAGCAAGCTTACCCGTATCGAGAGCCAGACGGTCGAAGGTAAACAGGCCGAAAATTTCCGTAAATTATTACTGGCTATGAGCGAGGATATCCGCGTTCTGATCGTCAAACTGGCGGACCGCCTGCACAATATGCGCACGCTTGGCGGCATTAAAAAGCCGGAAAAGCGCCGCCGCATTGCGCTTGAGACACTCGAGGTCTACGCCCCGCTGGCCGAGCGTATCGGCGTGCATAAAATCAAAGAAGAGCTTGAGGACATAGCCTTTACGGAGATGCAACCCGAAGCGCGCGAAAGCATTGCCAACCGCCTGTCTTTCCTTCGCAAAGAAGGCGTTACGGTCGTTGATAAAATCCTAGAAGAGCTGCGCGCACTCTTAAAAGATGCGGAGATAGTCGGTGAGATTACGGGCCGTGAAAAAACCCGCTATTCCATCTGGAAGAAAATGCAGCGCAAAAACGTAGCGTTCGAGCAGCTTTCCGACATTATGGCCTTCCGCATTGTGGTGCCGACCATGGCCGATTGTTACCATGTACTTGGAATTATGCACAGCAAATACCCTAGCGTTCCGGGCCGTTTCAAGGATTACATTTCTACGCCCAAACCCAATGGCTACCGCTCTATTCATACGACCGTCATGGGTCCCTCACGCCAGCGGATCGAAGTACAAATTCGCACCAAGGAGATGCATACCGAGGCCGATCTCGGCGTGGCAGCGCACTGGGCCTATAAGGACGGCAAGAATCCTAGCCTGAAAGACGTCAAGAAATACCGCTGGCTGCGCGACCTTTTGGAAATTCTTGAGCAAGAACAAAAACCAGAGGATTTCTGGGAAAATACCAAGCTTGAGCTGTTTCAAGATCAGGTCTTCGTGTTTACGCCTAAGGGGGATTTGATCGAGCTCCCGAACGGCGCGACGCCGATTGATTTTGCCTATGGCATTCACTCCGCCATTGGTGATCGCTGCGTAGGCGCCAAGATTAATGGCCGCATAGCGCCGCTGAACTCGCGCCTTGGCAATGGCGATCAGGTAGAGATTATTACTGCCAAAACCCAAAACCCCTCCCCGACTTGGGAGCGCTTTGTGGTCACGGGTAAGGCGCGCTCGCATATCCGCAAATATATCCGCCTTCAGCAAAAGAGCGAATATTCCGCGCTGGGTAAGGCGATGCTGCAAAAAGTTTTCCGCCAAGAGGGCTACGATTTCACCGAAAAGGCTGTCTCTGGTATCCAGCAGCAATTCAAGGCCGAGGATAATGACGATATCTACGCCGCGATTGGCTCGGGTAATGTTGTTGCCCGCGATATTTTCAAACTGATTTTCCCAGCGCACAAGACCGCCGTCGTTAAGCGTCCATCCAGTGATATGGACGCCGCAGTTATGGTGCGCCCTATTGATGGCTCCGATTCCCCTATGCCGATCAAGGGCCTAATCCCTGGCATGGCCGTGCATATGGCGCGCTGCTGTCACCCACTGCCGGGCGACCGGATTGTGGGGATTGTCACAACGGGTAAAGGTGTGACGGTTCATACGATTGATTGTGAAACGCTCGAGAGCTTCGCCGATACGCCCGAGCGCTGGCTGGACGTTTCATGGGGCGATGGGCCAGATTCCCCAGAAAGCCACATTGGCCGCCTAACAATTGTTATACAAAACGAGCCGGGCTCGCTTGGTACGCTTTCTACAGTTATCGGCAAAAATGGCGGGAATATCACGAATTTGAAAATCACCAGCCGTTCGCTGGATTTCTGGGAAATGATGATTGATGTCTATGTGAACGACACAAAGCATCTTAACAATATTATCGCCGCCCTCAGAGCCACCGCGATTATTACTTCGGTGGAGCGGGCACGCGGGCGCTAAATACTATTAGAATTCATATCTTTGATTGACCCAGATTTCCTCAAACATTTTAGCTTGAGAGAGCTGCGCATCTGTAACAGGGGCGATGCCTTTATATTCTATTTGTCGGTGAGTGGGCATTTGAGTCTGCATAAAGCCAAGGTGATCGGGCCAAGCAACCGTTTTCAAACGCGGCCCACGAGGGTAGCCTTCTTCAAGAATAAGTATTTCTTCTGGTGAGTTCAGCGCAACAATCTGAAATTTATCAACGGCAAGCGCGCCAAACGTGTCCCACACCATACCTATTTCGGGATTTTGTGCTATTTGCACATTGCGGCCATTTGGGCTCAAAAGCGCTATATTTTCAAAAAGCTTATTTAACATAGATTACATTAATCACATTAAGTCATAAATTGTCAATTTATGCCCAGCCGAGCATGAAAGCGACGGCCTAAATTTGAAGGTTAAATTAATACGAAATTCTCGGCGCGTCCTCTAATGGCACGGCATCCAGTGCGAGCTCGTTGCCTTCAAAATAAAGAAACGGCGTTACTGTAGGCCGCACATACTTTAAGTCGGGAGCTTCCGTATAACCAATGTAGACAGGCAGTATACTACCACCGCCAGTCATACCGCCTGCTGAGCGCGCT
>JBBKXC010000318.1:0-3252 GCA_037969275.1 Bdellovibrionales bacterium
GTTCCATAATTTTTTCTACCGTTTAAAAGCGCAAAGCTTGACCGCGCGCTTAAAACCAATTATTTCAATGCCATGGACAATTACGAAATTATTATTATTCCCGACCCTGTTTTAAAGCAAATTGCGCAACCTGTGCAAACCATCGGGCCCGACGTGCAAAAGCAGATGGACCGTATGTTGCAAACCATGTATGACGCGCCCGGCATTGGCCTTGCTGCCAATCAAGTGGGGCTGCTTAATCGCGTGATCGTCATGGATTTGGCTGACCGTGAAGGCGGCGAAAGTGCGGAGCCTTATTTTATGGCGAACCCGGAAATTATTTGGGAATCCGAAGAAATGAGCGTCATGGAAGAAGGGTGCCTTTCTATCCCGCAGCAATATGGCGAGGTCGAGCGCCCTTTAAGTGTACGTGTCAAATATCTGGACTATAATGGCAAGGAAGGCGAGCTTGAGGCTTCAGGTCTATTGTCGCATTGCGTACAGCACGAGATTGATCATTTGAACGGCGTACTTTTCACCGATTATCTTTCAACGCTGAAACGCAAAATGATTATCAAAAAGATCGATAAAATGAAAAAGCAGGGTCTGATTTAGCCCTCAAAAAGGAGCAAAGGTGACGCAGCTTAATCCCCTACGTATTGGTTTTATGGGCACGCCGGACTTCGCGCTGGTGGCCTTAAAGGCGCTATTGGATGCGGGACATGATGTTGTTTGCGTTTATTCCCAGCCGCCAAGGCCCAAAGGGCGCGGCCAGCAAGTGCAGCCCTCTCCTGTGCAAGCCTATGCCGAGCTGCGCGGCATTCCTGTATTTCACCCCGTATCGCTAAAAACGCCAGAGGCACAAGCCGAATTTTCAGCGCATAATCTCGATGTGGCCATTGTTGCAGCGTACGGGCTTATTTTACCCGAGGCGATCTTGAGCGCCCCGCGTCACGGCTGCTTGAATATTCATGCGTCGCTTTTGCCACGCTGGCGCGGCGCGGCGCCCATTCAATATGCGATCTGGAAGGGCGACCATGAGAGCGGTGTGACGATTATGCAGATGGAAAAAGGGCTTGATACCGGCCCTATGATTGTTAAAGGTACTCATGAAATTACGGCGGAAACAACGTCGGCTAGTTTACATGATGATTTGGCTGTAATGGGCGGTAAACTTATAGTTTCGACCTTAATTGAATTGGCTAAAAATGGACAATTAGAGAGTGATGCGCAAGATGATGCGCTTACGAATTATGCGTCCATGCTTACAAAGGGGGATGGGGTAATTGATTGGTCGCAAAGTGCCTTGGATATACACCAACAAATCCGCGCCCTTAACCCTTGGCCGGGTGTTTGGAGCGCAGTGGATGGCAAGCGGATCAAAGTTCTTCAAGCAGCTTTGGGGGTAAGTGATACTGCTGTTAAACCCTTTGGAACATTTCTTGATAAGGCCGGACACGTACAGTGCGGGGATGGGGTTTTGCAAATTCTTAAGATCCAGCCCGAGGGCAAAGCGCCGATGGATATTGCCTCTGCTATTAATGGCAATTATATCAAGATCGACCAGAGGCTCGGGTAATGCAGCGCTGGAAAATTACAATTGAATATGACGGGAGCGCTTTTAGCGGATGGCAACGCCAACCCGATGCTCCTTCAATCCAGAATTGTATAGAGCACGCGCTTTTTAAATTTTGTCAGCAAAAGATCAAAATTCTTGTAGCGGGACGTACAGATGCAGGCGTACATGCTTTGGGGCAAGTTGCGCATTTTGATCTGGAATATGGCGATCGTCCGCTTTCGGGGTATGAATTTATTAAGGCGCTCAATTACCACCTGCAACCCACAAAGATTAGCGTTATCGGCGCCGAGAAGGTCGCGCCCGACTTTCATGCTCGCTATGATGCTTTGAATAAGCTTTATCGCTACCGTATCTTACAGCGCGCAGCCTTCCCTTCGCTAGAGCGCGGCCTTGTATGGCATATAAAGCGCGAACTTGATATCGAGGCGATGCGTGCGGGCGCGCAATATCTTATTGGCCATCATGATTTTACAACATTTCGCGATACCCGCTGTCAGGCCAAATCTCCCGTAAAAACACTAGAGCGCCTTGAGATTATTACCCGTCCTTATGATGATTGCGGTGGGCTGGAGATTATTGTTGAAATAGAGGGGCGCTCATTTTTGCATCATCAGGTACGTAATATGGTCGGTACCTTGTCATTGGTGGGTGAGGGAAAATGGAAGCCTGAGGATGTAAAAACCGCGCTTTTAGCGCTTGACCGCGCTGCCGGAGGGCCAACGTGCCCTGCGGATGGACTTTATTTAGTGCGCGTAGAATATGGTTAGCCTTACGCCAGCCTTACGCCTTGTCGTGTTTGTTCCTAAAGAAGCTCTGGAAAGCTTTGTTGAAGCTGTTCAGGGTGAGATCCCGTCATTTTTAGGGCCATATGACCGTGTCATGTGGTGGAGCCATGAGGGGGTGGAACAGTTCCGGCCCTTAGAGGGCGCGCAGTCTGCTCATGGAACACCTATGGAAACAAAGCGTTTGCCTTCTGTAAAGGTGGAAATATCCCTGCCCAACGATAAAGAGGCGGCGCTCTCCTTCATAAGGACGGTCATCATACCGGCGCATCCATGGGAAAAACCGGTCATCCATCTTTATAATATAGAGGCTGTAAAATAAATTATGGAAATTTATTGATTTATTACAAGAGTTCGTCTATATTCCCGTTCCAAGAGGAGAAAAGACATGAAAACTTTAAAATTTATCACGCTCAGCGTACTCGCAGTAATGGCATGGAGCCCTGCCGCTTATAGCGCGGGACTAGACCCATATTTCGACACGCTCAATACGCTCAACCGCATTAAACCAGCGCAAAATCCGCAATGGGAAGGTTCGAACAAGACACTTAAGAGCTCAATTCTCAATCGCAAAAACAAAGTCATCGGAAATTTGAACGATATTGTTCTTACACCCGCCGGCGCTATTGCGAGCTTAAGCGTCGATCTTGATCGGTTGCATTTGGGTAAAACAGCCTTGAATTATCGCGATCTTCAGATTACAGCCGCTTCGCGTGCCTATATCATGGATTATGATGACAAGCAGATAGAGGATTTCTATCCTGAGCTATTGGCTAATATCGAAACGGCTTCTGGTGATACATCCGACAGTATCAGTGTTGATTTGCTTTTGCGCTCCGATGTTGTGGCCGATGATGGCCGCCGGATTGGAAAGGTTGAGGACGTACTCTTTACAAAGCGCGGTGATCGCGC
>JBBKXC010000319.1:0-3263 GCA_037969275.1 Bdellovibrionales bacterium
AGATAAGTAAATTTTTTCGGGAAGTGAATTTCAAATGCGCGGCGCGTCAACCCATTGGCAATTTGTTTTGCCGCCTTATCAGCGCCAATCATCATCGGCATCGGGAAATCATTTTTATCTGTTAGCGGCGTTTTTACAAATCCGGGGCAGATAATTTTTACATCCACGCCCTTAGGCTGCATCTCTATCTTTAAACTCTCCCCCAGATTTATGAGCGCCGCTTTGGCTGCGCAATATGGCTGTCCCGTTGGTAAACCGCGATATCCGGCAATTGAACCGCATAGTACAATTTGCCCAGAGCCGCGCTCTGCAAAATATGGCTGCACGGAGTTAAGCATATTAAACGCACCGCCAAGATTAGTGTGCAACATGGAGTGAATGTAGTTTATATCTTTAAGCTTGGTGCCATGAAATGCATAGCGCGCGGCCATAAAAATAGCGCTATCTAATTGTGAATAGCGCTCGATTATTTTCTCAAAAGTTTTTTGCGTTGCCTCGACATCACCGATATCGAGCGGCGCTACCAAATGCTTCCCGTCAAGACCATTGTTTAATATTTCAAGCTTATCCTGACGCCGCGCCGATAGAACAAGATGTGCGCCCCGCGCGTCTAGCTCGGATGCTAAAGCCGCACCGATACCGCTACTCGCGCCAATTATCCAGATAACTTTCCCGGCGACATCTTTCATATTTTAGTTCCTTAATCGGTAACCGGTTTTAAAAATCCACGCAATGATGCCGGTGCAAATTGCGAGGAACACAAAGATCATTGTAACGCTGACGCCCAGCGAGACATCGGAGCTCTCATAAAAGCTCCAGCGGAAACCGCTAATGAGATACACAACAGGGTTGAGCAGCGATACCTTCTGCCAAAATTCCGGCAGCATCGAGATAGAATAAAAACTACCGCCCAAAAATGTCAGCGGCGTAATAATCAAAAGCGGTATCAATTGCAGCTTTTCGAAACCATCCGCCCAAATACCTATAATAAAGCCGAGCATACTAAAGGTCACGCAGGTCATTATAAGAAAGAATGCCATCCAGAACGGATGCATAATCTCGAGCGGCACGAAAAATCCGGCTGTAATGAGAACAATGATGGCAATGGCGAGAGACTTGCTGGCCGCCGCGCCGACATAACCAATCGCCACTTCCGCAAAGGATAAGGGCGCGGAGAGTATCTCGTATATTGTACCCGTAAAACGCGGGAAATAAATTCCGAAGGATGCGTTGGAAATGCTTTGCGCTAAAACGGTGAGCATGATGAGACCAGGGACAATAAAAGCCCCATAGCTCACGCCGTCCACATCGGTAATACGCGAGCCGATAGCCGAGCCAAAAACAATAAAATAAAGAATAGTCGAAATAACGGGCGACGCTACGCTTTGCGCTAATGTGCGCATGGTGCGTCCCATTTCGAATTTATAAATAGAGCCTATGCCCCGCCAGTTCATCATTGATCATTCCCCACCAAATCAACAAAAATATCCTCTAGGAAGCTTTGCCGCGTATTGAAATCCTTACATTTAATTTGTAGCTCACGCATTTTATCCAGCAGCGTTACAACGCCGTTATCTTCACGGTCGCCTTCATAGGTGTAAATAATTTTGCGCCCCGCCTCGGCCAATCGCAAATTAAACGCCGATAATGTATTGGGAATTTTTTCAAGCGCGTTATAAAGATCAAGCACCAATTCCTTCTTACCCATTTTTTTCATCAGCGTTGTTTTATCTTCGGTCAGAATAAGCTTACCTTTATTAATGACGCCAATGCGATCAGCCATTTCTTCGGCTTCTTCCAGATAATGCGTGGTCAGGATAATCGTGACCCCCATGGCCTTGAGCGCGCGCACTTGTTCCCACATGGATTTACGCAAGGACACATCAACGCCAGCCGTAGGCTCATCAAGAAAAAGAATCTCCGGTTCATGCGAAAGCGCCTTGGCGATCATGACGCGGCGCTTCATCCCGCCGGAGAGCTTACGAATCTGGCTGTCTTTTTTATCCCAAAGCGATAATTTTTTCAAAACCTCTTCAATGTAAGCAGGATTAGACTTTTTGCCGAAAAGGCCACGGCTGAATGATACAGTGTTCCAGACGGTCTCGAAGGCATCGGTTGTAAGCTCCTGTGGCACTAGGCCGATAAGGCTACGTGCTTTGCGGTAGTCCTGGATATGGTCATGCCCCATGACGCGCACAGAGCCCGCGCTGAGCCGCACTATGCCGCAGACTGCGCTTATAAGGGTCGTCTTACCGGCGCCGTTCGGGCCCAAAAGTGCGAAAATCTCGCCTTTTTTGACCTCAAGATCAACACTTTCCAACGCTTTGAAGCCATTTTCATAGGTTTTATCGAGATTTTGGATAGAGAGGGCATTGGTCATGGGCAGGCATTCTTATTCTTGTTGCCTCACATAATTACAACGAAACGGGCTTTAATCAATATCTCATATCAACTTAGGAACTTAAGGACAGGGAAAGTATAGTGTGGGGATATTATATATATGGAACCTCTTCCTCTTCATTTTGTTGGTCATTAAAGACTTTAGCTAGAAAACGGTGATTTATGGACCATCAAGACATACATAAAAAAATTATGGATAATTTGAACGAAATAGAGGCGCTCGATAGCAAAAGTGATAATGACAGCCTTATTGAAACGTTATCCAAAGAATATAATGTCCCCCCCGAAATGATAGAACTCATTATTGCCGAATGGAGCGCAGGCAAGGAAACGCCTACATAAATCGCCAAAACCCATAATAATTATATTTATATAAGAAATTATTTGACAATAAGCGATGTCATAACTAATGTCCTAAGCATAATTAAAAAAGTATTATGACAGGGATTCATTATGGAACCAGAGCGCAAGGGATTCTTGGGCAGAGCTTTTGGCAACGTTGCCAAACCTTTCGCCTATGTAAATAAAGTTATCAGACAGCAAATTGGCTACGACGTGGCCATGCGCGGATGGGAAAATGATGAGCCCATGTCTGGCCCTTCAAGAAAATCCCGAGCTGTCAGAGACGTATTTTCCAAACACGCTAAACGTGGCCCGGCTCTTATTGTTGCCCCGACAATGTGGGCAGAGGTCGCGCGTGACCTCAGCAAAGCATTGGCGCCGACAAAAGACAGCAAGCTACTTCCCAAATTCCAATACACGACATTCGAAGAAGATTTGGCACGATTCAAACCTAATGATCGCTTAAAAGAGAGATTAAAAGAATCCACCGCCATGGACACATCGCGCAGCTTTATGCGCTC
>JBBKXC010000320.1:0-6415 GCA_037969275.1 Bdellovibrionales bacterium
TGTGTCATATCATACCGTTCATATCGTAATGCCCGCGCAGGGCGGGCATCCAGATCCTCCGCGACAATAAGCGCGGAGGGGTGTTTAAGGATAGATTACTCAGCTGGCTTTTCTTCAGCTGCAGTGTCTTCAGCAGGTGCTTCAGCAGCGGCTTCTTCAGCAGGTGCGTCAGCGGCAGGCTCTTCAGCAGGAGCGGCGGCAGCTTCTTCAGCAGCGGCTGCTGCTGCGACTTTAGCTTCTTCTTCAGCAGCTTTCGCAGCTTCAGCAGCATTTTTACGCTTTTCTTCCTTATCAGCAATACGAAGCTGAGTTTTTTCGGAAGGCTTGGATTTATTCGGGCGGTTAGGCTGCTCTGGCATATCGATAATGCCAGCCTTACCAAGGAAGATCGCTACGCGCTCTGAAGGCTGTGCGCCCTGTGAGAGCCAGTATTTAATGCGGTCTTCAACAAGTTTAACGCGCTCGGCGTTGTCTTGTAGAAGTGGGTTATATGTTCCTACTTTTTCGATATAACGACCATCGCGCGCCATGCGCTTGTCCGCTACTACGATACGGTAAGATGGAAGTCCCTTACGGCCTCCTCTTGATAGTCTGATTGCTAGTGCCATGTGTATTCTCCTTTAGGTTAGTTTAATCAGTTAAAATTAGTTATTTCTTCTTACGGTCTTTTTTCTTGCCGCCATGCGATGGAAGGCCGGGCATACCGCCGCCGAAGGGGTTTCCACCACCTAGGCCGCCAAAGCCGGGGGGCATACCGCCAGCAAATGGGTTCGGGCCAAGTGCGCCGCCAGCATCGGCATCTTCGCCAACAAGGCCGGCCATATCCGCGCCAAGGGCGTCAGGGTCCATGGATTGCGCCATCATTTCAAGATCATCCATCTTGCCGCCCATAAGGCCCTTCATTTGTTTCATCATGCCGCCCATGCCCATTTTCTTGATCTTTTTCATCATGGTGGCCATTTGCAGCTGTTGTTTAATGAGCTTGTTCAAATCCTGAACGCTTGTACCAGAGCCAGCGGCAATACGTATTTTGCGTTTGGCATTCAAAAGATTAGGATTTGCGCGTTCCTGTTTGGTCATGGAAAGGATCATGGCTTCTTGCTTTTTCATGAAACCATCATCAACGCCTGCTTCTTCTAGCATGCCGGACATTTTCCCAAGACCGGGGAGCATTTTCATCATTGCGCCCATACCGCCCATTTTGGACATCTGGCGCATCTGGGTCAAAAGGTCGTTAAAGTCGAACTGACCTTTCTTAAATTTCTCCGCCATCTTGAGGGCGTCTTCTTGATTGACGGTCTCCGCGGCCTTTTCTACAAGCGAAACCACATCGCCCATGCCAAGAATTCGGCCAGCGATACGGTCAGCGTAAAACGCCTCGATCTCTGTCCATTTCTCGCCCGTACCAACAAGCTTAACAGGCTTACCCGTTACAGCCTTCATAGACATGGCCGCGCCGCCTCTGGCATCGCCATCAACGCGTGTCAGCATAATGCCTGAAATCTCCACGCGCTCATTAAAGCGTTTCGCCGTTTCAACAGCGTCTTGCCCTGTCATCGCATCGGCGACAAGTAGCGTTTCTGTAGGGTTTGTCGCTTTTTTAATGGCTTCGATTTCGGCCATAAGCTCTTCATCAATAGATAGGCGGCCGGCCGTATCAAGCATCACAACATCAAATCCGCCCTTGCTGCCCTCTAGCATTGCGCGCTTGGCAATATCGAGCGGCATTTGGCCTTCAACAATAGAAAGCGTTTCAACGCCGGTTTGCGTGCCGAGCTGTTTAAGCTGCTCTTGCGCGGCGGGGCGGTAAACGTCTAGCGAGGCCATCAGCACTTTTTTCTTGTGCTTGTCGGTGAGCATCTTGGCAATTTTTGCCGTTGACGTTGTTTTACCAGAGCCCTGAAGGCCGACCATCAAATAGGCGCTAGGCGCTGCACCGTATTTAAGCTCTTGCGCCTTTTTATCGGCTTCGCTGGAGCCGCCCAGCATTTTAACAAGCTCATCATGGACGATCTTAACAACTTGCTGGCCGGGATTAACGCCGCGAATGACGTTCTGGCCAACAGCCTTGTCTTTAATACTGGCAATGAATTCTTTAACAACTGGAAGGGCGACATCAGCCTCGAGCAAGGCAATGCGGATTTCACGGCTAACGGCCATAACATCGTTTTCACTGAGCGAGCCTTTGCCGCGCAGCTTACCGAAAATATTTCCTAATTTGTCACCAAGTGACTCAAACATAGTCAAATCCCAAAAAGCATTTAGCCGCGCTGAGCGTAAATTCGCCGGGCGCGGTGTACCGTTAAGCACTGATCATTCAATAATGTCAGCTGTATTGGGGCGGAAAATAAGGGAATTATCGACGCTTGTCAATAAAATTTTGAAAGTGCGTTATTCTAGGTGGCAGCCACTTTGTTCAGTGCAGGCAATGTTAAGATTTATATAGTTTCCGCTTTGTCCGTATTCACTGGCAAAAAATAGCCCAATAATGAGCAAGCAAAATACCGCAAGCAGTATGCCGCCTCTAATCATTTCTTTTCTCTCATTGCGCCTTGCCATGAGATTGTTGGGGAATACGTATTTCATGGGCTTGCCTCACCTTAAAGCAATTGGTTTACATATTAACTTTATGATAGCATTGTTTGCACATTTAATGCATCAAAAAACTTTATAAGCTATTGATTGAGCCTAATAATTGCTGCTTTGCAGTAAGGAGCAGCTATGCTAAAAGGAAGAAAAGGAAAATAGAATGAAATTTACTAAAATGCACGGGCTTGGAAATGATTTTATCATTGTTGATTGCCGAGGCGGACAGGTATTACCGGAGAAAAATGTTATTGGCGCTTTGACCAATCGCAAGACCGGTATTGGCTGTGACCAGTTTATTCCTCTATTTGCGCCGGAACATAAAGACGCCGATGTCTTTATGCGTATTTTAAACGCACCCGATGCCTCAGAAGCCGAGGCCTGCGGTAATGCGACGCGATGCGTTGCCCAGTTAATAATGAACGAAAAAAGCGCGGATAGCTGCGTTATCGAGACCGTAGCGGGGCTTTTGCGCTGCGTGAGGGAAGAGGGCGGGCTTATTACGGTGGATATGGGCGCTCCGCGTTTGAATTGGGATGAAATACCGCTTTCAAAAGAATGCGACACCCTGAATTTGCCCCTAGAAGGTGATCCTGTCGGCGTTAATATCGGCAATCCGCACTGCGTTTACTTTGTGGAAGACGATGTTGAGAGCTTTCCGGTACGGGAAAAAGGACCGGCAATTGAGCGTGACCCGCTATTCCCGCGCAGGGTTAATGTGGAGTTTTGTAATGTGATTGATCGAAAAACTATTCGTATGCGTGTATGGGAGCGAGATACAGGCGAGACGGATGCCTGTGGCTCTGCCGCTTGCGCTACGGCTGTTGCGGCCATAAGGCGCGGATTGGCGGACAGAGAATGCTGCGTTATTTTAAATGGTGGTAGATTGGATTTTCATTGGCGCGAAGAGGACGGCCATATCTTAATGACCGGCCCCGCCGCACTTGTTTATGAAGGTGAAACCCGGTTGGGTTAATGGACGGCCACTTGCGGCTCTTCTCTGTGCATTTGAAATCCAAAGTCGGATTCTTGAGGAACAAGGTGGAGGTCTTGGCAATTTTCTAAAAACTTTGCTCTGTCCTGCTCATTTGGCAATTTATTATATATCCAGGTAAAGAGAAAATTGGTTTCTTGCCCTAGTACATCAATGGGAGTCAAATCACCAAATTGTTCTTTTCGTTCAAGCTTTACACCCAACTCTGCGCCAGGGGCTTGTTCTAGAGGAACAAACTCGGAACTGCCGCGGCGATTAAGAGCTGGCGTTTTAATATAGTGGGGGCCCATATATACGCCAAAGCTATAATCGAGAAGCGCAGCATCGACTGCCTTTATCGGTTCTTCATCAAGATCATTCTTCCCGGGCAATGCATTGCGGTTGGCGGCCGTTGATTTAGCATGGTCTTTTTTTATGTACTGTAAAACGAAATCGACTTCCCCGGCGCTCTCGTCGGCCATAGCAATTGGAATAACACTAAATTCAACGTGAGGTCCAAAATCAGAAACATTGGCCGCTTCGGTCAGTTTTTGTGCGAAAGCTATAAAGGATTCACCAGCATGCTTAGCTTCTTCTTTTAATTTTCCAGAGTTGTCTTCTACAGCTGCTTTAAAAACGTCTTTGGAAATGCTTAACGTTGTAATACTCATGACTGATGCTCCCGGTTAATTTATTATTTATTTTGAATTATTATTACAAAAAATTAACAAAAAGTAAATAAAAATTAGCCAAAAGGCTTCTCTGAGAGCGCTTTTAGAGAAATTATGCACAATTGGTGATTTAATTTGACTGATTCTGGTAAAAAACCTTATAAAAAGCCCATGACCAAGCAACCTGCATCACCGGAAATTGTAACTTTTGGCTGTCGATTAAACGTTTACGAATCGGAAGTCATGCGCGATCACGCCTCGAATGCGGGTCTTAAGGACGCTATTATCTTTAATACTTGCGCCGTAACTAAGGAGGCCGAGCGTCAAGCGCGCCAAGCCATTCGTAGAGCGCGCCGCGAAAATCCGGATGCGCGCATTATTGTGACGGGCTGCAGCGCGCAAATTTCACCTGATATGTATGCCAAAATGGCCGAGGTTGATCAAATCATCGGTAATGATCTTAAATTAAAGGCCGAGAGTTGGGGCGTGCAGGGTGATGAGCCGCGCATTCTGGTCAATGATATTATGGCGGTTCAGGAAACGGCTTCGCATTTGATACAAGGGTTTGAAGATAAATCCCGCGCCTTTATCCAGGTGCA
Source organism: Bdellovibrionales bacterium (assembly GCA_037969275.1). Classification (GTDB taxonomy): domain Bacteria; phylum Pseudomonadota; class Alphaproteobacteria; order Micavibrionales; family Micavibrionaceae; genus UBA2638. The sequence continues at coordinate 4,830 of JBBKXC010000320.1, forward strand.
AAATGGCTGCGATCACCGTTGTACTTTTTGCATTATTCCTTATGGGCGCGGCAATTCCCGCTCGGTGCCGATTGGTGTGATTGCCGAGCAAGTGCGAGCGCTTGTGGAGCAAGGCTATAATGAAATTGTGATGACGGGGGTTGATGTAACGTCTTACGGCCCCGATTTGCCCGGTAAGCCGACTTTGGGGCAGATGATCCGCCGCGTTTTGGCGCAAGTACCAGAGCTCAAGCGCCTGCGCCTTTCTTCGCTTGATCCTGTCGAAATAGATGAAGACCTCTGGCGCTTGATTGCAGAGGAGCAGCGCTTTATGCCGCATTTGCATCTATCTGTGCAGGCGGGGGATGATATGATCTTGAAACGTATGAAGCGCCGCCATTTGCGCGCCGATGTCATTGAGGTCTGTAAGAAGGCCAAGGCGCTTCGCCCCGATATGGCCTTTGGCGCCGATATTATTGCGGGATTTCCGACGGAAACCGAGGAAATGTTCGCCAATACTCTTAAGTTGGTTGAAGAGTGCGACCTGAGCTTTCTTCATGTATTCCCGTATTCCGAGCGAGACGGAACGCCCGCCGCGCGCATACCGGATCAAGTACCCGTGCCGGTGCGCAAAGAGCGTGCGGCAAGGCTACGGGCTTTGGGCGAGGTGCAAATGGAGAAGTTTAATCAAGCGCAAATAGGTAAAACTGTTCTGGCGATTGCCGAGAATGGCCAAAAAGCCAGAGCCGAAAATTTTGCCTTGGTGACATTTAAGGATATGCTGCCCGCCGGTGAGTTGGTAAGATTGAAAATCGAAACGCTCGGCGCTGACGGGCTTATCGGTGAAATCCTTTAATAAATCAATTTGATCTTTTTATGATTCCATTAAAAATACTTTTACTTACGCCTTTATTACTGCCTGTTGAGACTGGTAACGGCTGCCTGAAATATCAAAATTATGGCACAGACATAAATTTTCAATTCAAGGCCGAACCTATTAGCTATGACTTCAAAAGAAGCCGTAAAGCTTTAACGCAGCAATCGCTGGAGCGCACAAAGAAATGGGTGCAAAAACACCAGGGGCATGAATGGCTCTCGGGCGCTGATGATTACTCCAAATGGCACACCAACGGGGTTACGAAAGGCTCTATGTCGGTTGAATCATCGGTTCAATTGATGGCGATGCCCTATGATCGCTATGGGGCGTATTATTGCCCCTATGTTAAGCGCTTGAACGTGACTGTTCACTATAGCTCCGAGATCAGCATTGCCTCTGAAATTAAAGAGGGAACATGTGAGTTCGAAAAGGTTATGGAGCACGAGCTTAAACACCATAATGCGAATATGACTGTCGTGAGTACGCTTGCCATGAAAATGGAGGCGGACATTCCAGAAATGATCGATTTTATGGAGAGTAAATACGTGTCGAGGGATAAGGCGCAGCAAACTTTTGAGATTATGAAGTCCGGCTTTAGGGACGCTCTAGATATCTATGGCGGTGAAATTTCATCGCGCATGAAAGAATTCAATGCACATATTGATACGCCCGAAGAATACAGGGCCGTGTCTCTGGCCTGTGCAAAAAAATAAGCCCTTTTTCGCTAAGT
>JBBKXC010000321.1:0-9943 GCA_037969275.1 Bdellovibrionales bacterium
ATTATCCTACGCTCGGACGGTACACCGACTTACATGCTATCCGTTGTTGTTGACGACCATGATATGGGCGTAACACATGTTATCCGCGGCGATGACCACCTCAATAATACGTTTCGACAGAACCTGATTAATGATGCTATGGGCTGGGAAAAACCAACCTACGGCCACCTCCCTCTTATACTTGGGCCAGACGGCGCAAAAATGTCCAAAAGGCACGGCGCCGCCAGTGTTGAAGAATACCGCGATATGGGCTACCTCCCGGCGGCTCTTCGAAATTACCTTCTGCGTTTAGGCTGGAGCCACGGCGACGACGAGATAATCTCGGATGCACAGGCCAAAGAATGGTTTGATCTTTCTGGATGCAACCGCTCTGCAGCACGATTCGATTTTGCCAAACTCGAGAGCCTTAATGCGCACTATATTAAAGAGACCAACAATGAGGAATTGTTGCAGCGCTGCCTGCCGCTCTATAAAAACCAGCTTGGTGAAGAATTATCTACGACGGCCAAAACAATGATACTGGCTTGCATGGATGAGCTTAAGTCTCGCGCAAAAACACTCGTACAAATAGTGACTGAATCAGCCTTCTTTGCTCTGGAAAAACCAGAGCCGGATACAGATGCACAGGAAATCCTTGGCCAGGACGAAGCAAAAGCTATTCTTGCAGCTATGCCGAGCTTGCTTTCTACAATTGAGAACTGGACCCATGAGGGCATTATGGACGCCTGCAAAATTTATGCTAACGACAATCTTGGCGGTAAGCTTGGTAAAGTTGGCATGCCGCTACGCGCAAAAATCACTGGACGCAAGCAGTCACCGGGAATTTTCCATGTCATGGAGATTTTGGGCAAGGATGAAACGCTCAAGCGTTTATAGACATAATCGAGAAATCTTTAGAGTTTTGCACGTGCTAAAAAAATGGCATACTAATTACTGACTTATCTTCATCTTTTCTTTACCCGCCCCGCATTATCTTAAGTGCCGGACAGAATTTCAAAACTCAAAAGGATTCATTACAATGTCAGCCGAAAAAGACGCACCGCCAGCAAAAACCTTTACCCTCACGGACAACGCCACCGGTAAGCAGATAGAGCTTCCTGTTCTGGAAGGAACAGTCGGGCCGAGCGTTATCGACATTCGCCAGCTTTATGCCGAAACAGACCACTTCACCTTTGACCCAAGTTTTACAGCCACTGGAAGCTGTAAATCGCGCATCACCTATATTGATGGTGAAAAAGGCATTCTTATGCACCGCGGCTATAAGATTGAGGATCTGGCAGAAAAAAGCTCTTTCTTAGAAGTCTCTCACGCTTTGCTATACGGCGATCTTCCCAATAAAAAGGAACTGGCTAAATTCACAAATGACATTACCTATCACACAATGGTGCATGATCAGGTTAACTATTTCTACCGCGGGTTTCGCCGTGACGCACACCCAATGGCAATCATGTGCGGCGTTGTTGGCGCATTATCTGCCTTCTATCATGACTCGCTTGATATCTGGGACCCGGCGCAGCGCGAAATATCGGCGCACCGTTTAATTGCTAAGCTGCCAACATTGGCCGCGATGACACATAAATACTCTGTAGGCCAGCCCTTCATGTTCCCGCGCAACGATCTTAACTATGCTGAGAACTTCCTCTACATGACATTCGCTGTGCCGCCCGAGCCTTATATCGTCAATCCGGTATTGGCGCGCGCTATGGATCGAATTCTAATTCTCCACGCCGATCACGAGCAAAATGCGTCAACCTCGACTGTGCGCCTTGCAGGTTCATCGCAGGCTAATCCATTTGCATGTATTGCCGCGGGCATCGCATCACTATGGGGTCCGGCGCATGGCGGCGCCAACCAAGAAGTGCTTGAGATGCTGGATATGATTGGTACAAAAGATCGCATCCCAGAATTTATTGAGCGCGCAAAAAACAAGGATGACCCATTCCGCCTAATGGGCTTTGGCCACCGCGTTTACAAAAACTTCGACCCGCGCGCACGCGTTTTGAAGCAATCATGTGATGAGGTTTTGGCCGAACTTGGTGTCAATGATCCGCGACTAGAGCTTGCAATGGAGCTTGAGCGTATCGCCCTTGAAGATCCATATTTCGTTGAGCGTAAACTCTTCCCGAATGTTGACTTCTACTCTGGCATTATTCTTAAGGCCATGGGCTTCCCAACTGAAATGTTCACGGTACTCTTTGCCGTGGCGAGAACTGTTGGCTGGATTTCACAATGGAAAGAAATGATAGAAGAGCCGTCCTTAAGAATTGGTCGCCCGCGCCAGCTATATACCGGGCCTGCAGAGCGGCCCTATGTCGATTTGGACAAACGATAGAAGAATACAAAAAAGCCCCTTAAATAGGGGCTTTTTTTACTACTAGGCCGCCTTTTGTTTAACGGGCTCTTTATTAGGCTTTTTCTTTAAAACAGAGAGAATATACCGCGCCGCTTTGGCGGATGGGCGTTCATCGCCTTGAGTTCCAAGAGATTTTCTAATCTCTAAAAAACTGTCTTTTTGTAGTTTTGCAGCTTTTTCATCTTCGAAAAGCTTGATTACAGCGTCCGATACACGTTCTGATTTACATTGGAACTGAATAAACTCCGGCACAATTTTTTTGTTCATTATAATATTACCCAAATGAACAAATTTAACTTTGGCTAATAAACGAACAATCAGATACGTCAATGTGTGCGCCTTATAGAGAACAACATGCGGTGTCCCCGCGTAAGCTAGCTCCAGAGCCATTGTACCGGACACAGCAACGCCAACATCGCAAGCGGCAATGGCATCCCATTTTTTCGAATAATCACTTTCAACATAGGCCGGAATTCCAAGATCCTGAACAAGTTGGATCACATCATATTCAAGGTTTTCGAGAGTTGGAACAACGAGATGAATATTCTCGACCTGCTCACTTACATAAGTGGCCGTTTCTTTAATTACCTTCGAATTCATCTTCAGCTCTTCTTGACGGCTACCGAAAAATAGTCCTAGCAACTTAACATCATCGCCAATTTCATGACCTTGACGGAATGTGTTTGAACTACCATCTGTAAAACCTTCCTCACAAATAGGATGCCCAACAAAAATGGAATTTAAACCGTGCTTTTTAAAATAGGCTGGCTCAAACGGAAAAAGGCATATCATTGCATCTAGATACTTTGCGACAGCCTTTGCTCTACCCGGTCTCCAAGCCCAAACAGTCGGGGCGACATAATGGATTAGCTTGGCATTAACCTTCCCACGTTTTTTTATACGCTTGGCAACCTCAAAATTGAAATCGGGAAAATCGATTGTTATAAGCGCTTCTGGATTGGCCTTCTCTATTTCTTCAACTATGGCATTGCGGATTTTCAATAGATGCGGAAGTCGCATCACGGCCTCCCATATCCCCATCACAGTAAGCTCGGCCATCGGCAAGAGGCCATTCATACCAGCAGACACCATCAAGTCACCGCCAATGCCAAAAAACTCGGCATTTGGATCCTGTGCTTTAAGCTCATTAATGAGTTTTGCGCCAAGAACATCTCCGGATGGCTCGCCTGCTATAAGAAAGTATTTCATGTGTTTAATCCGTAATCGGTGTTGAAAACCCGTAAACAAAAATTTTATGTCTATTAGCGATTTTGGCAACCTCCTCAGGTTCAATAAGAAGACTGTTTCCAGCCTCAATTATAATGCCGCTTAAACCATTTTCGACTGCAATAAGGACAGTATCAGGGCCAATCGTTGGCAAATCAAGGTATTTATCCTGATGTGGCTTACACATTTTCACAAGAATCGGCCCGTCACCCTTGCGCTGATAAGCCTTGCATCTCCGAATAAGCTCGTCCGTGCCTTCTGCTGCTTCAACCCCAAGCACAATGCCACCTTGCACAATGACAGATTGCCCAACGTCCAATTGTCCAATTCCACGGGCAATATCTACGCCGCGCCTTATTGTCTCATCTTGTTTTTTTGAGGGTTTAAATTGCCCCACGGCTCCGGGTTTTGTCAGTATGTCCTGCATAAAGTTTTGAATGCCATGTACCTGAAACCCTTCACGCGCGAGTTCGCTTTTTAGAAGCTCAAGAATATTATTATCACCCAATGCGCGTAGTCCAACGCGCGCAAAAAACTCCGCCGTTTTTAAATCAGGCTTTAAATCGGCCAAACCCGGCCGCTTGATATTGCCAATTAGGACGAGGTCTTGGATACAATGGCTTTTAAGGGTCTTTATAATTTTTCCGGCAGCCCCGATAGAGCTCCAAATGTGCTCGCGCCCTGCAACGGCGGCGCTTCTGGTCTGATCACTAAAGGCCACAATAAAAACTTCAATTCCCCTATCCTCACAGCATTGCGCAAGTTTTTCAGGCAAAACCCCGCCACCGGCTATAATTCCAAGCTTTTTTACATTGGGGAAATTAGGCTTTTCTAACTGCGTTTTTGAGGCTGGCATAATGGAAATTTCGTTTTTGCGCGGGCAAATTCAACAATTTTGACCACTGTTTCGTCGCTGGAATAATCATTTTCTAGCGATTCTAAACGCTGCTCCATTGTACCATCTACGCCGAAGAGCTGATTAAAGACTTTCTGTAGCATACGTATCTGGTCTTTTGTAAAACCCTGACGCTCCAAGCCAATTAAATTTAAACCGGCGAGAAATGCTCGCTCACCCTTTACGCGCCCATAAGGAATGACATCATTCTCTACTCCGGAAAAGCCGCCGATAATGGCATAATCACCAATGCGTACGAATTGATGCACAGCTGAAAGTCCGCCAACCACGACATAGTTGCCAACCTCAACATGACCAGCAAGCGTGGCATTATTCGCCATAATGACGTTGTTACCTAAAATACAATCATGCGCCACATGCGCCGCAACCATAAAGAGGCCGTTATCACCAATAACGGTTTCACCAGCCCCACTCTCTGTTCCGGGATTCATTGTCACATATTCGCGAATCTTATTATTCGCACCAATTCGTAATTTTGTTTTTTCACCCTTGAATTTAAGATCCTGCGGCGCTTGCCCCAAAGAGGCAAAAGGATAGATAACGCAGCCCTCACCAATTTCAGTTACGCCCTCAATGCAAACATGTGATTTTATGACGCAGCCCTTAGCTATTTTGACATCCGCGCCAATCACGCTATATGCGCCAATAGTTACATCATTGGCGATAGTCGCGCCGTCTTCAATAATTGCAGTAGGGTGGATATTTGCAGACATCGTATTTTCAAACTTTCTTGTTTCATTCATATGCGCAGAATATTTGGAATTAACCAATCAATCCTTATTACGAAACATTACAAATGAGGATTTTTATGTGCGATCAGCGATCATTGCGCTAAAAGAAGCCTCAGCACAAACCCTATCATCAACCAGCGCTTTGCCTGTAAATTTCCAAACAGGACCGCGCTTATGAACCTTTTTCACATGAATATACATACTATCACCCGGCGTCACGGGTTTACGGAATTTAGCTCCGTCAATCGTCATGAAGTAAACCAGCTTATCCATCGCCTCATCTCCCATAGTTTTAACAACCATAAGAGCAGCCGTTTGCGCCATCGCCTCAATTATTAACACGCCCGGCATAACCGGCTCCCCCGGGAAGTGCCCCATAAAATGCGGCTCATTCATTGTCACATTTTTAAGACCAACTGCGCTTTCACCAGGCACAAACTCCAAAAGTCTGTCGACCAATAGAATCGGATAACGGTGCGGGATCATGGACATGATCTGTTTGATATCTATAAAATTGTTCTTCTGCTCAGTCATGGTCAATAAAGTCTCAGTATTTGTCTAATTTCTCAAGTTGTTTTTTTGTTTTTTACCAATTGTCCGAGGGCAACGGTTTGCCGCATAAACTGTTTAATAGGGATAGCAGGGCTTCCCATCATTTCTTCCCCTGGGGGAATGTCGCGCATTACACCAGCTTGAGCACCGATGCGAGCTCCAGACCCAATTTTTAAATGCCCCGCCAAACCGACCTGCCCGCCCAAAGCAACAAAATCTCCAAGCTCTGTACTTCCAGATATGCCGACTTGCGAGACAATAATGCAGCCGCGCCCTATTTTTACGTTATGTCCAATTTGCACGAGATTATCAATCCAGCTTCCTTTTCCAATAACAGTGTCCGGCCCCGCGCCACGGTCTATCGTGGTGTTGGCCCCAATTTCACAAAAATCCTCAATTATAACACGACCGAGCTGCGGCACTTTGATGTGTCCGGACGGATCAATAGCAAAACCAAAGCCATCTTGCCCAATACGCACACCAGGGTAAATACTAACTTTTTCTCCGACAAGGCAATGCGTAAGCGTTGCATTAGGGCCAATGCGCGTTCCCATACCGACCTCAACATTGCGACCAATAATCGCACCGGATTCAATCCAGCATTCCGCGCCAATTTTGGCACCATCCTTAATCACGGCGCCGGCTTCAATAATGCAATTCTTACCAATTTCAGCGCTGGCGTGAATATGGGCTTGCGCACTAATTTCGGGGGAAGGTCTATCTTGCGGATAAAAGGCAGCAGCCGCGCGTGCGTAGGCCTTATATGGCGCTGGAGAAACGAGTAACACCATGCCTTCTGGCGCGATGTCAACGGATTTGGGGGCTACAAAGCAGGCTCTCGCCTTAGATGTACGAAAGTCTTCTTTATATTTTACATTTTCAAAAAAACTTATTGTGTCCGGACCAGAAGTATCAAGCGGCGAAACATCATTGATGGAGATGTCGCCATCCGTTGCTGCATTATTACCAAATATCGCAGAGCCCGTTAATTTTGCAAGCTCTGCAAGCGTGAATGAAGACGCTTTGGTAAAGAAACGTGGATCAGCCATAATTCTATTTTTCTATCTCCAGAGGAATATTAGCTACAGCAGCGTTAACCGCTGCGAGAACCTCTTCGGAAATATCAAACTCCTTGGCAACAAGTACAATATTCTGCCGTGTTAAAACGAGGTCATAATTCTTTTCCTCGGCTTTTTGGGCCACAATTTTTAAGATTTCATTACGCAATTTGCCAGTTGCCTTTACAAGAGCCGTCTCGAGAGAGCGCTTCTTTTTTTGAACAACGCTTCCCGTTTCCTGAAGCTTTTTCTGGAACTCTTCTCGTTTGGCGTTGAATTCCTCTGGTGTCATAGTACCGCGCTCATCTACAAGCTTTTTCTCGCTATCACGAAGCTTATCCTCGTAGCCTGCAAATTCAGCCTGCAATTTCTCACGCTCCCCCTGCACTTGCTTTTGTATGCTTTGGGCTGCTTTGGATTCGGCAAGCAACCTTTGCACATCCACAACCGCAATGGACATTTCGGCGTGAGCGGGCCGCAACGGAGCGGACAAGAAAACCATGCCCATAATGAGCGTAAGGACGAGGCCTTGCATCTTAAACATGCTTAAAACTTTCTAATTTATCTATGTTTCAATTCTAGAAACGCGTTCCGAAATTAAAGCGGAAGTTTTTCTCTTCATCGTACTCTTCTTTAACAACTGGCACAGCATAATCTATACGAACCGGTCCAAAAGGAGAGCGCCATGATAAACCAATTCCCGCACTGGCACGAATTGAGTTTTCATCAGCCACATTGGGGTCATTATTACTGCCCTCTAGTTCGAAAAGAGAACCTGCATCACCAAACGCGTGGCCAGATATTCCCAAATCTTCAGGTAGACCCAGAGGAAATGACATTTCTGCTGTTCCGCGGTAGAAACGATTTCCTCCCAGAGAGTCCCCTGTTGTCAAATCGCGCGGGCCAACGCCCGCTTGGTCAAAACCACGCAACGTAGAATCGCCGAGATAGTAGCGCTCGTTAATAGCTACTGCTGTATCATTGTAACCCTCAACAGCCCCCACTTCGCCGAGCACGTTCAGCACAACTTGATCATAGACAGGATAAAAGAAGGACGCTCCAGTCTTACCGGATACATATTGAGAATCTGCGCCAAAGCCTGTTACTTCGCCATCAAGCCATAGATACCAACCCTCAGTCGGGAAGATGATGCTGTCACGATTGTCATATGTAAGGCGTTGGGATAGCGCAAGCGTATCTCTTTCGCCTTCTTGCTCTTGAATGTATCGCGATGCATTTGTTGCAACATCTGCAATTTCATTACGCTCGCCGCGGAAACGTAGCGTCTGGCGCCAGCGATTAGACCAAGGGTAACCGACGCGCACACCTGCGCCTGTTCTACGTTGATCAAATGAACTTTCTTCCTGAAGATCGCGCGTCACGTGGAACAAGTCAAACCCCGCTGAAACATCGCGGTTCAAGAAATATGGCTCTGTAAAAGAAAGGTCGAATTCTGTACGCTCTCCGGCAATAACAGCGCCAAGGGACAGGTCTTGTCCCTTACCAAGCAAATTACGCTCACGAATTCGCAAATCAGCCAGCGGGCCATCAGAAGTGGAGAACCCGGCACCAACAGATAGCTCGCCTGTCGATTTTTCAGCCACATTGACATCAACAACAGTACGGTCTGGCGTAGAACCTGGTTTCGCCTGCATATCTACAGTTTCAAAATAATCCAGATTGCGAATACGCTGCTCGGAGCGGGAAAGTTTAGAGCGGTTGAATGGGTCCCCCTCAACCAACAGCATTTCACGGCGCAAAACCTTATCGAGAGTACGCATATTACCGTTAACATTAATACGCTCAACAAAAACGCGCGCGCTTTCATTAATTAGGAAGGTCATATTAATTGTCTTGTCGGCGCGGTTACGCTCAACTTTTGGCTGCACATTCACAAATGCGTACTGCATATCACCCAGTTTATCCGTCATGGCATCGACTGTGTTCTCAACCTCATCAGCGTTATACCAATCACCTTCAGCGAATGTAATGCTCTCCGTTAAAGACTTCGGATCAAAATCACGAATTTTGGAATCGATATCCACTTTTCCAATGCGATAGCGATCACCTTCTTTGAGTGTGAGTGTAATAAAGAAATGGTCGCGGTCATTTGATAGCTCTGCAACAGCAGATACGAGCTCAAAGTCAGCATAACCCTGTGAAAGATAGAAACGGCGAAGCAACTCTTGATCGTAAGACAGGCGATCGGGATCGTAGCGATCATCCGCGGTAATAAAGCGATACCAAGCGGTTTCTTTAGTGCTGATCTCACTACGAAGGCGGTTATCATCATATTTCTTATTTCCGACAAAGCGGATACTTTCAATTTTTGTTACCGGACCTTCGTCTATTTCGAACACAAGGTTAACCCGGTTTTGATCCAGCTTAATAATCTTAGGTTCGATACTCGCCGAAAAACGTCCGTTTCTGCGGTAAATCTGATAAAGGCGCGTTACATCCGCTTGAACTTTAGTGCGGGTAAAAACTTGGCGCGGGCGCAATTGAATCTCGGGCTGAAGCTCATCATCATCAAGCTGATCGTTACCTTCAAAGGCAATCTCGTTAATAATTGGGTTTTCAACAACAGTCACAACAACCGTATCGCCGCGCTGATCAAGGCTTACATCGGCAAAAAGCCCCGTCGCAAAAAGGCTTTTCAAAGCGCGGTCCAATGCATCTCTGTTTATATCCTGACCAACTTTAAGATCAAGATAGGATAATACAGTTGTCGGATCGACACGCTCAGTACCATTGACCTCGATGTTCTGTACGACTTGCTGCGCAGAGGCTGTCGTAGCAAAACCCAATGTAACGACAAGGGCTAGAAAACAAATATAATATCTGGTGAAGGAGATACCCATTTTTTGAAAATCCATTTCTAATATTTTGCTTGGTTCTAGCACGTAAAAAAGCCAGAGGACAGGAAAAAGTTACTTTAAGACAAGACCTTGGAAGCTAGAGCCCAGAAAAAATGCCCCGATTACTTCCCTACCGTGAGGATAAAGACGTCATAGACATTAGCAAATATCATGATGCCAATCAATACGAACAGCCCCGCCGATAAAGCGTAGTCCTGTACCTTAGCTGGAAGCGGTCTGCCCCGCAG
>JBBKXC010000322.1:0-3818 GCA_037969275.1 Bdellovibrionales bacterium
GCTCCGCGTCTGGCTTGATGAAAACCTTCCCGATATCGTAGAGCGCCTTGTAAAAGACGAGCTTGATAAGGTTGCCCGCCGCGCTATTGAAGATTAATTTTCTCTATAAAAGTTAAAGAGGTGGTTCGGGCTTGTTATTGTCATCGGCCAGTTGAGAGCGTCTTTTTTGTCTCACTTTTTCCTCTTTATAAGTTTCCACGCCCGCTATTACGCAGCAACTCGCGCCTGCAACCATAATGCCGGTCGCCAATGTGAAAATTGTAAAAAGTTCAATATTGTTCTGTTGGGTTTGAGCCAATGACCCCACGATCACGGCAGTGCCCGCATAGGCCGTAGCCTTAAGGAATTTTTTTGTACTACTCACGCTGTTCACTTTTTTTTATTTTTATAGTTTATTTCTAGAAATTTGAGCGCCTCTCGTCAAGGGAGGACGAGAGGGTTTCTGTGCTGCACGCGCGCATTAATACAGAAACTAATCTTGCCAAAAAATCTTGGAAACCTTATGATCTCCAGTGAATTTAAAAGAAATAAGGACGGAGCATGACACTCGATAAAACATTCGACCCTAAGCAAATTGAAGACAAGCATTACGGCGCGATGGAAAAATCAGGCGCTTTTGCCGCGAAGCCGCAGAGCAATAACGCGCCCTATACCGTCATGATGCCGCCGCCCAATGTTACGGGCTCGCTCCATATGGGCCATGCGCTCAATATGACGATCCAAGATATTTTGACACGCTATAACCGCATGAACGGTAAAGATGCACTCTGGCAGCCGGGGACTGATCATGCGGGAATTGCCACGCAGATGGTTGTTGAGCGCCAGCTTGATAGCGAAGGCCTTCACCGCCGCGATTTAGGCCGTGAGAAGTTCTTGGAGCGCGTCTGGCAGTGGAAGGCCGAGAGCGGCGGAACAATTGTAAACCAGCTTAAGAAACTAGGCGCGACGCCAGATTGGGAGCGTGAGCGTTTTACAATGGATGAAGGGCTTTCAAAGGCTGTGACGAAGGTTTTCGTTCAACTGCATAAAGAAGGGCTTATTTACCGCGATAAACGCCTTGTAAATTGGGACCCGCATTTCCAGACATCTATTTCTGATCTTGAGGTTGAGCAAAAAGAGCAAAAAGGTAAGATGTGGCACATTCGCTACCCCGTTGAAGGCGCTGAAGCCGAATATATTACTGTGGCAACAACGCGGCCCGAAACAATGCTCGGCGATACAGCCGTTGCCGTGCATCCCGAGGATGAGCGCTATACCCACATGATTGGAAAAAACGTTGTTCTTCCGATCACAGGGCGCATCATTCCTATCGTCGCTGATGAATATTCTGATCCTGAAAAAGGCTCTGGCGCTGTTAAAATTACGCCCGCCCATGATTTTAACGATTTTGAGGTTGGAAAACGTCACAATCTACCGATGATCAATGTTTTTGATACCCAAGCACGCATCGTGAAAGACAATGGCAGTATACCCGATGCCTATCACGGCCTTGACCGCTTTAAAGCCCGTGAGATGATATTGCGTGAGCTTGAAGAGCTAGATGCACTAATGGAGGTCGAGGATATTAAAAACGCGCTGCCCTATGGTGATCGCTCCGGCGTTATCATTGAGCCGTTTCTAACCGACCAATGGTATGTCGACGCTAAAACGATGGCTGGTCCTGCTATTGAAGCGGTAGAGCAGGGTAAGACCCGCTTTATTCCTAAAAACTGGGAAAACACATATTTTGAGTGGATGCGTAACATCCAGCCTTGGTGTATTAGCCGTCAATTATGGTGGGGACACCAAATTCCGGCATGGTATGACGAAGACGGCACGGTGTACGTGGCCGAAAATGTTGAAGAGGCGCAAAAACAAGCTGGCAGCGATGCCAAGCTAACACGTGATGAAGATGTTTTGGATACTTGGTTTTCCTCCGCGCTATGGCCATTTTCTACCTTAGGCTGGCCGGATACAGACAATGTTGATATTAAGGTCGCGCTGGATAAATATTACCCTGGTGATGTACTGGTGACCGGCTTTGATATTATTTTCTTCTGGGTTGCCCGCATGATGATGATGGGTATTCACTTTATGGGCGATGTCCCGTTTAAAGATGTCTATATCCATGCGCTAGTACGCGATTCCAAAGGTCAGAAAATGTCCAAATCCAAGGGCAACGTTATGGACCCGCTGGAGCTTATTGATAAGTATGGCGCCGATGCGCTGCGCTTTACCTTAACCGCTATGGCGGCGCAGGGGCGGGACATTAAGCTCGCCGAGGAGCGCGTTGATGGCTATAAGAAATTTGCCACAAAGCTCTGGAATGCGTCGCGTTACTGCGAGATGAATAATTGTATTCCTCAGGCTGGCTTTTCACCGGATAACCTTCAATACACCCCAAATATCTGGATTGTTTCCGCTCTGGTTGATGCCAAGGGCGCTATCGAAAAGGCGGTTGAGGAATATAAGTTTAACGAGGCCGCCAATGCGATCTATCAATTTGTATGGGGCACATTCTGTGACTGGTACCTTGAGTTTACCAAGCCGCTTTTGCAGGAAGAGGGGGCTGATGCTGCTACTACCGCTGAAATCCGCGCCACAACCGGCTGGGCGCTCGAGCAGATATATGTGCTTCTAAACCCTTTCATGCCCTTCATCACCGAAGAGCTGAGCGAGGCGATGTGTGCAGATAAGGGGCAACTTCTTATGCAGGGCGCTTGGCCACAATACAGCGAAAAGCTTAGCAATAAGGATGCGGCCTCAAAAATGGACTGGCTCATTGCCGTTGTTTCCGAAATTCGCTCTGTACGCGCCGATATGAATGTTCCGGCGGGCGCAAAGATCCAGCTTCTGGTTAAAGGCGCTTCGGATGTTACGCGCGAAAGCTTTGCCGATTATGAGGAAATTATCAAACGCATGGCGCGGATCGAGAATATTGCTCATACCGATATGGCCCCCAAGGGCGCAATTCAGACGATTGTGGACGAGGCGACGCTTATCTTGCCGATTGCCGACATCATTGATCTGGACGCTGAGCGGGAGCGTTTGAAAAAGCGTATATCCAAACTGGAGGATGATATTAACAAGATCAACCAACAGCTTGGAAATCAGGCTTTCGTGGCGAATGCGCCGGAAGAAATTCTGGAAGAGAAAAAGACCCTTCTGATAGAAGCCGAAACCGCCCGCGAGAAATTTTCGGCCGCGCTAGAGCAGTTAGAAGCGGCTTGACGGCTTATTCTTTAGATTCTAATGTAAAAAAAATAGGGAGATATGAATAATGCCAAACACTAAAAAACAGAAGGCTGATGAATTAGATGACGCTCTCTATACACTGGGCAACTCTTTAACAAAATATTTTCAGGCTGAGGCAGTGTCACGTGTGGGGGCTGGCCGAGAGTTTTTAAATAATTTGGACTATGCTCGTATATTAATAAAAAATAATAAGGTTGCCCTCGAAAACCCGGCTGTCGCCAAACTTGTGGATGCCATGAAGGATATTTGCATGGAAGACCTTAACAATGCGAGCGTAGTTGCGCGTCATCTTCGAGATGAAGCTGGTTTTCATCCTTGGAATTTCGAATAGTTTGACTATTTGGAATTGTGCGAGAATTTTATTTTCTTAGGGGCGCATAGATTGCGCCCTTTTTAATTGCGATGTTAAGTTCTCAAGGCATATAAAAAGCCCCGCAAGAGCAGGGCTTTTTGAATTTCTGGCTAAAGAATATATCCTAGCTGTTTGTCTCGGACATAAAGCCGCCGTAACGGTTTTTGAATTTGTCGAGCTGGCCTTTTTCGACCACTTTACCTTGGCCACCCTGCCATGCTGGGTGCGTCAA
>JBBKXC010000323.1:0-3928 GCA_037969275.1 Bdellovibrionales bacterium
GAACAACCGCAATGTTGGTTATAGCTTAGGGGATATCAGTGAAATCAATTAAAAAACGCCTTTTGATCGGCCTGATATCCGTCATCATTTTAAGCACGGTGATCGGCATTGCAATCACCTATTTCGCCTTAAAAGAAGAAATGGACGAGCTCTTCGATGAGAATATGAAACAAGTTGCGCATGCCATTGCTGTGCATGACATCACTGAAAAAAGTGCATTTATTAATAGCGGTGACGACATTCAGCGCGCCTTAAAGGGTGAAGAAGAATTCCTTATTCAAGTGTGGCATAATGACACAATAAATTTTTCTTCCAAACCAGCCATTGAATTCCCGAAACAAAAAGTCGGCGGAGTCGTCACAATACTCAATAACAATGAAGACTGGCGATACTATGCGTTGGATGCGGGTGATGGCTGGCTGGTGCAAGTTTCGCAGCCTATTCTCATGCGCCATACAGTCATCTGGGAAATTTATTCCGAGCAGCTCATTCCGCTCTTGGTGCAATTGCCCGTGCTGGTTATATTTATTTGGCTGGTTGTCGGTTTCGGCTTTGCTCCGCTCAGCCGCATTTCGGAATCCATCGAAAAGCGCACACCGGAATTTCTTGAAAAACTACCCGAGGAACATATCCCCCTCGAAGTCCTTACAATGGTACAGGCGATCAATGGTTTACTCGGTAGACTATCGCTTGCTCTGGATACGCAGCGCCGATTTACGGCGGACGCGGCGCATGAACTGCGCACACCATTGACCGCCCTGCACCTTGAACTTGATGTCCTCAAAAGATCAGATACCGAAGCAGAGCGTCAGCAATCACTGGAAAAACTTTATACTGCTATTGATCGCTCTGCCCACCTCGTGCAACAGCTTTTAAATATGGCGCGCCTAGAGCCCGAACAAACCAGCGAGAAACTTGAACAGGTTTCATTATTAAGTCTGGCAAAGAAAATCACCGTGGAAATGGAGCAACTGGCCAAGCGCAAGAATATTACACTTGATATTGAAGGCTCTATGGCTACTACAATCACGGGGCGTCCGCACGCGCTTGAGGTTCTCATAGGCAATTTAATAAGCAACGCTATCCATTACACGCCGGAAGGCGGCCGAGTAGAGCTCAAAGCGCATAAGACAAATGATAAAACCATCTTATAC
Source organism: Bdellovibrionales bacterium (assembly GCA_037969275.1). Taxonomy (GTDB): domain Bacteria; phylum Pseudomonadota; class Alphaproteobacteria; order Micavibrionales; family Micavibrionaceae; genus UBA2638. Next base: position 1,155 of record JBBKXC010000323.1, read on the forward strand.
GTCAGCGATAATGGCCGCGGCATACCCGAACCCGAGCGCGCACGTATTTTTGATCGGTTTTACCGTATTCTTGATAAAAATAATTCCGGCGTAACTGGCTCTGGGCTAGGTCTATCCATAGTCAAATCTGTTGCCGATAGCCATAAAGCCGCCATACTAATAAGCGACGGCCTTGAAGGTAAAGGCGTCACCTTCCAAATCATATTCCAAAAAACCGAGGCTTAAGTTTGCCTTAAGTTTCAAGCCTCAAAATATTCTTATTCATAATATATGAAAGTAGGAATATAGCTATGCATAACAAAATTGCTCAAATCACCCTTTTTTTTTGGGTTTTAAAAATTCTGGCGACAACTCTTGGCGAAACTACAGGGGATATGCTTGCCCATACTATGGGCTTGGGATACAGCGCGGGGCTTTTAGTAACGGGCGCAATCTTGCTTATATTGCTAATTTTGCAAATTTCTGCGCTCAAGTTGAATCCGTTTTTGTTCTGGGCAGCCATAATAGGGACAACAACAGTCGGCACGGAAATATCCGATTTTATGGATCGCACTTTAGGGCTTGGCTATATGCTAGGATCATTACTGCTCGTCACCTGCGTGGGCGCAGCGTTATTAATCTGGTACGCCAAGAAAAAGACATTACAGGTTAATCCCATTACAGAAAAATTTCCAGAGATTATGTTCTGGATAGTGGTTTTGTTCTCGAATTCTCTTGGCACAGCGTTCGGGGATTTTCTTACTGACAATCTTGAACTCAGCTATATCCAAGGCGCATTAGTCACAGCGGCCGTCATTGGCGTTGTCATCCTGCTCCACTACGTCAGCGATGTTAATCAAGTTTTCTTATTTTGGGTTGCCTTCATCTTTACACGCCCCTTTGGCGCCACCTTCGGCGACTTACTAACCAAGCCCACAAATTCCGGTGGGCTTGACCTTGGAACAATACAGGCATCTTCCGTGACTGTATTAGTTTTTATCGTCGTTTTACTGGCCTCAATAAAATTTTCAACGGCCCCTCGTCATTTAGAAACATCTTGAGAGATGCGGCTAAAATTTATGCGCGCTTAAGTTTGCCTTAAGTTTCAACTCCCACATTCAATGAACATTCATTGATGAGGGTTGAAAAAAATGATTACAGTCGTTGTTCCGGTTTATAATGAAAAAGATAATGTGCGGCCTTTAATCGAAGAAATTTTCGAACAAACCAAAGGCCTACCTTTAAGCGAAATTATATATGTCGATGATGCCAGTACGGACGGCACTTGGGATATATTAAAGCATTTGCGCGATGAGTATCCACCGCTGCGCATTATCAAACACAAAACTAATTCCGGACAATCAGCCGCTCTATGGACGGGTGTAAAGGCCGCAGGCAATGATATAATTGTAACGCTGGACGGCGATGGCCAAAACCCGCCCGCAGACATTAGATTGCTTTGGCAAAAATACGTAAGCCTTAAAGAAATCGCTCCTAAAATTATCGTTTTGGGCGAGCGCACAAAGCGTAATGACAGTTGGATACGCCGCGCCTCTTCCAAATTTGCAAATAATCTGCGCGCCAGTCTCTTAAAAGACCAGACCAAGGACACCGGATGCTCCTTAAAATTATTTCGACGCAAAGATTATTTAAACCTGCCGTATTTTGATCACATGCACCGCTTTCTTCCCGCGCTCATGCAACGCGACGGTGTAAAGCTTGTTCATGTTGGCGTCTCCCATAGAGCGCGCACACATGGCGTTTCCAAATATGGGACGCTGGACCGGGCGCTGGTTGGGCTTAGAGATATTGGCGGCGTTTTATGGCTTCAAAAACGTTCGCGGCGCGCTTTTGAAAATGAGACATACGAAGAATTAAATTAAATAAAAGAGAATAAATAATATGAATTTTGATTTTCTGAATTTAACGACCGAGCAAATCTGGCTCTGCATAGGCCTTGCCGGACAGGGTTTATTTTTCATGCGTTTTTTTGTGCAATGGATCGCTTCCGAACGCGAAAAAAAAAGCGTCATGCCTCATGCTTTTTGGTATTTCTCTCTAGCTGGCGGTCTTACCCTATTTCTCTACGCTCTTTATAAACAAGATCCAGTCTTTATTATTGGACAAAGCACTGGCCTGTTAATTTATCTCAGAAATATTTACTTCATAACGTTGGGCGACAATAAATCGGCCAAGGCAAGTGCCTAAGGAATAATCAATGTTCAAACAATTACGTGCGCCTGAAATTTCGGTGCCATTAATTTTGCTCGTACTTTTATATAGTGCCGTCATTTTTTTCAGGCCGCTTTTACCTATCGATGAAACACGCTATATGAGCGTGGCTTGGGAAATGTATCTTCGCGGCGACTGGTTAGCACCACTCACCGTAAATTTTCAGCCCTATCATCATAAACCGCCGCTTTTGTTCTGGCTCATCAATATGGCGTGGTCAGTATTTGGCATCAACCGCTGGGCGGGAACGCTCCCTGTTCTAATATCCTCAGCCGCGTGCATTTTTCTGACGCGTAAATTGGGGATGCTGCTTTTCCCTGACAATAAAACACTCACTCAAAACATTCCTATGCTGATGATCGGCAGCATCGTATTTTTGATATACAGTCTTATGGTGATGTTCGATATTACGCTCACTGTATTTATACTGCTTTCACTTCTGGCGCTTGTAACTTTCGCGCAATCAGAAAAGAAAAAATATCTATTGTGGCTGGCATTATTCATGGGACTTGGCGTTTTAACCAAGGGGCCGGTTGCATGGCTCTATGTGATATTTCCTATTG
>JBBKXC010000324.1:0-14290 GCA_037969275.1 Bdellovibrionales bacterium
AGGTTGGCTAAAACTAAAGGCTCACCGCGCGCAAGCGTTGAAAGTACGTCCTTGATATGGATTGTGCCCAATACTTCGTCGAGCTTGTCCTTATAGACGGGAAGGCGGCTGTATTGAAGGTCTGCGAGTTGGCACAGAAGCTCTTTTTCCGATGTGCCAACCTCTAGCGCTACAATGTCGGCTCTTGGGATCATCGCATCGAGCGCCGGCATATCGCGCAGCTTCAAAACATTGGAAATTAGAGTTTTTTCGTGGAAGGTGGCCGATCCGTCCTCTTCCTCTTCGGATGAGTTTTCCTCAATATATTCCTCAATGGTTTCACGCAAGGATGGGTCGGGCTTATTTTTGAAATTGGTTTTGAGCCAAGTTAATATACTTGTTTTATCGCCCCCGTCTTGTGACGTGCCGTTCTGTCTGAGCGTAATCTTTTTTGCAAGGCTCTCCAAGTCGACAACACCATCAAGGGCGGTTCTACTGGGAGGTTCTTCTTTTTCTTCGGTCATTTTCAACATATTCGTAAGTTTGTATTATCACATAGTCTGGTTGTCTTGATAAGGGTTTTTAATGCCCATGTCCTCTAAAATCAATACCTCAAGGCTTTCCATGGTCTGCGCCTCAGTATCTTGTTCATGATCATGGCCGCAAAGGTGTAGAATACTATGTACCAGCATATGCATAAAATGATCTTGGAGACGTTTATCCTGCTCCTCAGATTCTCTAATAATAGTCTCAATCGAAATAACAATGTCGCCGAGCATCACAAATGGCTCGATTTCAAAGCCTTCGTTGTCCCAATCAATCTGTGGAAATGAGAGAACATTTGTGGGCTTATCCTTGCCGCGGTAATCACGGTTAAGTATTCGGATAGCGTCATCGTTGGTCAATGTGATACTGATTTCCAGATCTTGCGCGGCATCAAGCGCCTCTACACGGTGCAGCGTCTTATCCAGCGCAAGGCTTATAAGGCTTCCGTGGCCGGGAAGGGCTGTGTTCCACGCATCATCCTCGATGAGAATATCATGGTTTATAGAGGAGGGAGGCATCGCTTAGCGCTCTTTTTTTCCGTTTTCATAGGCGTCGATAATTTTACCGACAAGATGATGCCTGACAACATCTTTGTTGGTGAAATACATGAATTTTATTTCATCTACAACTTCTAGTAAGTCTTGCGCATCCTGAAGGCCGGATTTAACACCGCGCGGAAGGTCGCTCTGGGTTAAATCGCCTGTGATGACCATGCGTGATGCTTCGCCCATACGGGTCAAGAACATCTTCATCTGTCCTGAGGTTGCGTTTTGCGCTTCATCCAGTACGACAAAGGCGTTGGCAAGGGTTCGTCCGCGCAAAGGCCAGCGGTGCAATCTCGATTTCGCCTGTCTCCATTTTTTTTTCAAAAAAGTCAAAGGGCAAAGTGTCGTTGAGCGCGTCATAGATCGGACGCAGGTAAGGGTCAACCTTATCCTTCATATCACCCGGCAAGAAGCCTAGATTTTCACCCGCTTCAACGGCGGGGCGACAAAAAACAAGGCGCTCGACTTTATTCTCCAAAAACATCTGTACGCCTGCGGCTACGGCGAGGTAGGTCTTTCCCGTACCGGCAGGGCCAATTCCAAAAATCATCTCGCTTTTTTGGATCATGCCAATATATTTGGATTGATTGGGCGTGCGCGGCGCAATTGTTTTTTTCTTCGTGCGAATAATGTTTTTCGAGCCATCATTATTGGCTGGCGCATCTTTGTTCTCTTTGTTTTCGGAGCCTTGCCTGTCGTTGAAAAAGCGCATCGCGGCATCGATTTCTGCCGTGCCGACATTTTGTTTATCTTTAAGCTTATCCCAAAGAGTATTCAGAACGTATTGGGCGGTTTTAATTGCATGCTGATCGCCGTCAAAGCTAAGCTGATTTCCGCGACCGGAAATCTCGATGCCGAGTTTTTTTTCAAGATATGTAAGGTGGGCGTTATGCTCTCCGAACAGGAGTGGAACGAGTGAATTATCGTTAAATTCCAAAGTTGTTTGTGCGCTCAAACGGTCTATTCTTTCCTTAGTTTCGAAATGCCAATGCTTATACCATTAGTATAGTTCACAAAAGCTAAGGAAAGAATAATATTATTTATTACGGCGTACCAAATTCTGGCCCATCTTGAGGCGCAGGGCGCTCTTCACGGTGCTGTGTATATCTTAATTTAGGATCTGGCGGGGTGTATGGCTTTGGCTGACCTTGTGCGGCAGCTGCAAATTTACCCAAGCCTTGCTCTTTCATGGCCATTTCCTTACGTTTTCTATTCATCATATAGACAAACGCTACATGCGGATCACGCTTAATATCTTCAGCGGAGAATCTGAGGGTTGTTACTGTTTTAGGATCAATGGCTGTATAACCCAATTTTCTTAAATCTTTGATGACTTCAGTAGCAAATTCGACATTTTCAAAAGTTTCGAAAGCCTCTTGGAAACCTGATTTCCTGCCGTATTCCAAATCGTTTTGATCTTCATAGTCACCGATAAGAATAACTTTTGAGCCTTCGCCAACGCGGGTCATCATATGGTAAAGTTCAACATATGTTTTGTTTTGCATCTCATCGCCCAAAAGGAAGGCATGCCTTAATGTATCTCCGCGCTGATACATCTGATCATAGCGCGTGATTTTATTTTTATGGTTGAGCTTTTTAAATAATTCCTTGCCCGTTTCGACATTACCGCCGCCAAGTTGCGTGGCTATTTCATCTTCGAGAACGCGTGCAAATGGGCCAAATTTATCATCCATACTTCCGCTGAGGTACGGATTGTAATTTCCGCCAACAGTTTCAGTCGGTCTTTCATAGTACAATTGGTTTATAACGCCCATTTTAAGCATTTCAAGGCTTATGCGTGTCCCGAGCATTGTCTTACCCGCGCCAGGAGGTGCTTGCAGAAGGATAACTTTTACATCCGGATCACGCATTGCGGCAACATATCTCAACTGGTTTTCAGTTGGTGTGATGCGCTTTTCTTCGCCTATTTCATTGATGTGAGAAAAATACAATTTTCCAGCTTCATCTTCATGCCAAGGGGCAAGATTGAAATTGATAGGGTTTTGGAAGCCGCGACCAACATAGCCGCCCGCTTCTGCTAAATTTAATTCGCGGGGCTTGCTTGTTGTTATTGTGGTGCCTTTTTCAGGAGCTTTGACAGTCGGCGGCGCTAGGGCAATAGTGTCTTGAATCGCCTTGCTGGCAAAAACAACCGAAATGCCATCGCCCAAGGCTTTAGTCGTGTGTAATTCTTTAATTTCACCAAGTGTTGTTTCGATGAATTTACGGGCGTTTTCGAGGTTAATCTTCTTGCCTTGTTCCCAATGTATACGAAGTTTCGTAAGGAGCAATTCAGCCACGTGAATTTGATTGGCATCGATGTTTTCGGAATTGATATCAAAATTAATTTCGAAGAAATTATTATCAGGATTTTTTTGATTAACGCTTACCGAGAATTTTAATTCTGGAAATTCGGTGAATGCGCGAAGCGCGGTCGCGCGGAATTTTTGGGTCATGTACTTTGCAAAGTCATGCACAGGCTTACTGTTTAATGAGGTAACAGGAATTCTAACCGTTTTTAATGGTGGTGCCTGAATAACGATTTGCGGTTTTACGGCCTCAGGCGCTTTTGTTTCTGCGGCGGGGGATTTCATTGGAATAACATTAATGTTTTTTGCTGCTCTTTCTTGAATATCCCTGAGATTGCGTGCTCTGGAAGCTTGTTCTTCAGCTTCGCGCTTTGCTGTTTCAATAGATGTCATTTGGTCTTTGATACGAGCGCTTACATGGCGGTCAATTTGTGCGCCAATTGTTTTAGGCGGCGTTTTGTCATCTTGTAGTTGCCCTAAAATAAAGCCCTTGATCATCTCGGCCGGTACACTGAAAGATGGTCCAAAGTCTTCATTTGGGAATTTACGTTTAACGTCTTTTATTGTGCTGGCTGTACTGCTGCCATGCGCATGTGGATTATAAACTAGGCCGTGAGGTGCTGAGACTGTTATATGCGCGCCCTTATAGCTGATAAGCTTGAGTTTGCTCTCTGCATCACCGGAATTATCCGCGCCATATGATTTTTCCGCATATACGGTGAGAGTATTTGGCGCTTTTTCGTCGCTGATTTTTAAATCTTTTAAGCGGCGCGTTAAAGTATTTTTGAAATTGCTGGAAAAGCCGGGCGCCGTGGATGGCGGTGTGTGTGTGACTGGGCCTTCAATGAGGATTTCTTCGTCTTCAGGGCCAAAGCCTTTTAGCAACACTTTCGTAACGTACTGGTAATGAACTGTTTCCGAAGCTTGAGTATTTTCAGGTGTATTAGCGTTTTTGTTGACTGATGCAGACATGGCCATCCCTTTGTTTTATTTTTTTTAAACAGCGATTGTTTCTGTCATTACTATTTCGCCGCTGAGTGATCTGTCATAACCCTCTTTGATATTTATGTCAATAATATTTCCAATAAGTCTTTCATTGGCATTGACGATGATGGACTGGTAGTAGGGGCTTTTGCCGATAATTTGACCGGGTTTCTTACCTTTTCTCTCCAATAGAACGGGCATGGTGAGCCCCTCAGATTTACGGTTGAAGGCAAGTTGTTGCTCATTCAAAAGGGCTTGCAAGCGTGCCAAGCGATCGGCGGAGATATCTGGGCGCACTAAATTTTGCATATTGGCGGCGGGTGTTCCGGGGCGCGCGCTATACATAAATGAATAGCAGGACGCAAAGTTTACTTCACGCACGAGATTCATTGTGTCCTCGAAATCTTCTTCCGTTTCACCGGGGAAGCCGACAATAAAATCGGATGAAAAGGCAATATCAGGCCGTGCTTTGCGCAGCGCGGCGATAACTTCGAGATATTTATCGGCCTTATGTTTGCGGTTCATGGCTTTCAGGATTTTATCGGAGCCGCTCTGCACGGGGAGATGCAAGAAGGGCATGAGCTTTTCTTCGCTGCCATGCGCTTCTATAAGTTCTTCATCCATATCGCGGGGGTGGGATGTTGTGTAGCGTATGCGTTTAAGGCCGCCGATTTTGGCTAATTCCTTGATGAGGCGTGCAAGCCCCCAGATTGAACCGTCTTTAGCCTCGCCGTGGAAGGCGTTTACATTTTGCCCCAATAGCGTGATTTCAAGCGCGCCTGCATCGACAAGCCGCTTGGCTTCATCGACCAAGCCTTCGGCTGTACGTGAATATTCTGAGCCGCGTGTATAGGGTACAACACAAAACGTACAGAACTTATCACAGCCTTCTTGAATGGAGAGAAAGGCGCTTGGGCCTTGGTTAATATGTTCTTCCGGTAAAAAATCGAATTTTGACACGGCGGGGAATTCTGTGTTTATCAGGCGTCCATTGCCAAAGGCGCCAGTCGCCTTGGCGATCATTTCCGGCAGTTCATGATAAGTTTGCGGGCCAAAGACCATGTCAACATAAGGGGCGCGCTCGAGAATGAAGTCACCTTCAGCTTGCGCAACGCAGCCGGCCACTGCCATCAACATACGTCCACCGTCTTTTTCTTTGTTATCTTTATGCTCCTTCAAGCGGCCAAGCTCGGAGAAAACTTTATCCGTAGCTTTTTCGCGAATATGGCAGGTATTCAGGATGATCATATCTGCATCCACAGGGCCATCCACAGTTTTGTACCCAAAAGCAGAGAGAATATCGACCATGCGGTTGCTGTCATAGACATTCATCTGGCAACCCCAGGTTTTGATAAACAGTTTCTTGTCTTTTGCTACGGCCATAATATTTCCTTACTTGTATTCACTGCGCGAATTTGGCTAGAATTACGCGCATCTATGCAAATATTCCAATGAAATGCAAGAAATATGGCGAGTAAAACAATTTTGGCCTTAAGCCCCGGCCACCCCGGACAGCTTGAAACTCTTGAACAGAACTACAAGGTCATACGCTTATGGCAAGAACGTGAGCCTGATATAGTATTAAAATCCGAGGCCAGTGACGTTGTCGCGCTCACAACGTTTTTGACGCCTGTGCGGGCCAATCTAATCGAAGCGCTGCCTAATCTTGAGATCATAGCGGCGGGCGCTGTCGGGGTTGATCATATCGACTTAGAGGCTGCTAAGAAGCGCAATATAGTCGTGACCAATACGCCGGACGTCCTTACCGAAGACACCGCGGATATGGGGATGGGGTTAATTCTCTCGCTCCTGCGCCGCGTGGTTGAGGGCGATGCCTTTATCCGCGCAGGGCTTTGGTCGAAGCAAGGTTTTCCGCTGGGCGCGTCTTTGCGCGGTAAAACGCTCGGCATTGTGGGTATGGGTGCTATCGGCCGCGCGCTGGCTATGCGGGCATCAATATTCGGTATGCAGATCATTTATACCGGCCCATCACAAAAAGATGTGCCTTTTTCCTATGTTCCTGATCTGGCTGATCTTGCGGCGAAATCTGAGGTGATGGCTTTGTGCTGCCGTGGTGGGGAGCAAACGCATCATATGATTGATTACAATATCCTCGGTCACCTAGGCCCAAAGGGCTATCTAGTAAATATTGCGCGCGGCTCAGTAGTGAATGAAGAAGATTTACTTGTAGCGCTGAGCAACAAAATTATTGCAGGCGCAGCGCTGGATGTGTATGAAAATGAACCTAGAGTGCCTGATGCGCTTTTTGTCATGGATAACGTAGTTTTAAGCCCGCATATAGGCTCAGCCACGTTTGAGACACGAAAAGCAATGGGCGCACTGGTAGTTGAAAATATCGAGGCGTGCCTGCATGGGCGCGCAGTTCCAAATCCGGTATTAACTTAAGCTCGTTTGAAAAGGTATTAGATAATGTTTCGTTTGCTCGCAGCGTTGATTGTGCTCAGTCTCTCACCGTTTAACGCCATGGCTGCCTCTTGCTATAAACCGCAAGAAGCCGAGGCGGAGCAGGGCATCCGTATTCATAGCGAGCTTATGGTCATTGGTCTTAACTGCCAGCATATGGCGACAGCCAATGGCAAGAATCTCTATGCCGCTTACCGTGAATTTACGGCAAAATACGGTAATTTGTTTGGTAATTATGAAACTGTGCTGATGGATTACTACCGCCGCAATGGCCAAAACCCAGAGGTCGGTATCAATACTTTACGCACACAATTCGCCAATAAAATCGCCAATGATTCCGCGCAGATGCGTCCTGACGTATTTTGCAGCGCTTTTTCCCCGCGCATCAAACAAGCCGCTGGCATGAGCCATGACGATTTACGCAAATGGGCGGCAACAATCTACCCATCCCACCCCGTTTCCCATCCGATCTGCGCAAATTAAACGCAAAGACTGGGGGTAATTCCGGCTTTTTTGAGTCGCGCTCTTTGTAGAGTGTTGGCTGCTCCTTTATCATTACAAAAACAGGGAGTTTACAAATAATGAGTATTGATCAGGTCATCGACAGCGCTTTTAAGCCCGTAGCGGACTTTGTGTCCGGCGTGGTTTTCTATTCTGTACCTATTATGGATGGGCTGGAGGTTAAGCTTATTCTTGTTTGGCTGGCTTTTGCGTCCCTGTTCTTTACCATTTACCTCAGCTTTGTAAATTTTCGCTATTTTTTCAAATCGTTTCGCTATGTCTTCGATAAAAGCATCACGGGCTCTGGCGATGGACAGCTTTCTTCCTTTCAGGCCTTGATGGCTTCGCTATCGGGCACTGTGGGGCTAGGTAATATTGCCGGCGTGGCCGTGGCTGTTTCTGTTGGCGGGCCAGGGGCGACAATCTGGATGATCCTGATGGGTTTTTTCAGCATGTCGACAAAATTCGCAGAAGTTGTACTTGGTATTAAATACCGCCATCACAATGATAAAGATCATCCTGATGAGATTTCCGGCGGGCCTATGTATTATATCCGCGATGGCTTTGCCAAAAAAGGCATTCCATTTGGTGGTTTTCTGGCCGGATTTTTTGCGCTTTGCTGTATTGCGGGCGCTGTTGGCGGCGGAAATATGTTTCAAGCCAATCAGGCATTCGTGCAAGCGCTAAACGTCACTGGTGGTGAAGAAAGTATTCTTTTTGGTAAGGGCTGGATCTTTGGGCTTGGTATGGCCGCGCTTGTTGGTGTCGTGATTATTGGCGGTATCCGCTCGATTGGCCGCGTGGCTGGGACGCTCGTTCCAGTTATGGGCGGGCTTTATATTCTGGCTGGCCTCATTGTTATTGCAATTTTCTGGCAAAACGTTCCGGCGGCGCTCGTTACCATAGTTCAAAGCGCCTTTAGCATGGAGGCTGGTCTTGGTGGCTTGCTCGGCGGCCTTCTGGTTGGTGTGCAGCGCGCAGTATTTTCTAATGAGGCGGGGCTTGGCTCTGCCGCTATTGTGCATAGCTGTGTAAAGACAGAGCATCCGGTTGCGCAAGGTATTGTGGCCATGCAAGGCCCCTTCATCGATACAATCGTGATTTGTACCATTACCGCGCTCGTTATAGTAACAACGGGCGTTTATGACGGCGCCGCAGGGGTTGAGGGCGTTAGCCTAACCTCTCGGGCTTTTGCCGCTGGAATCCCCTGGTTTCCCTATGTGTTGGCCATTGCGGTTTTCCTCTTTGCCTATTCCACCATGATTACGTGGGGCTATTACGGCGAAAAGGCTTTAACCTTCCTTTTTGGCGAGAAAAAGCCACTTATCCTCACCTATCAAATCCTTTTCTGTCTGTGTGTAGTCATAGGTTCATCCACAGACTTATCCAACATTATTGCCTTTACGGACGCGATGATCCTCTCACTGGGTATTCCAAACCTGATCGGGATGTATATGCTCGCACCCGAGGTGAAAAAAGAACTAAAAGAGTTTATGGCCAAGATGAAAGCCTGATTTTTTATCCACAGGGGGGAGCGCCCCTCTAAGCCGCGCAAAATATGCCTTCATTTTTTTGTCCACAGACTACGGTGGGTATGTGGATAACTCTTTCTTGATTTAGGGCTTGTGCGCGTGCTTTTTTGTGCATCTTCATGCATTAAGGAGCAAGCTTATGAAAGACAGCAAGGCAGGAACGCCCGCAAATTCTTCATCCGATTCAGTGACCGTTAAGGACGCCAATATAGAATTACAATGCGAGGATGATGTTTCATCTTCGCTGAAATTCAAGGATTTACGCGCTGAGAAGGTGAATGATCTTCGTGAGCGCGTTGCCGCTTCCAAAGCGCCGTCTTTGTCATTGGGAGGCTTGAAAATAACCTCTGCTCAAAAAACCGAAGCCCTTGAGACTGCTACTCATTTTGAAAACGACAATGAAAATGATGAAGAGTCTGTGCTGATGCTCCAGCCGACAAATGATCCGCGCGTTTCCGCTAAGCTTGATTTCAAGACAAAAGTTATTTTCGCCGCCGCCACATTACTCAGCTGGGCATGGTTCGTTTTTTGCGCGTCCTATATCTTTAGCGCCAGCGAAACGATCTCTATGAATCCAGCAGATATGGGTGCGCTAGTGGCCGGTATCTTTGCACCTCCGGCTTTGCTTTGGCTGATTTTGGCCAGTATTAATCGCCGTATGGATGTGCAGATTTACGCCGCATCCCTGCGTAAGGAATTGCAAAGCATGCTTTTCCCTTCTGAGGAAAATGCCAGCGTTATCAATCAGGATGTCGAGCGCTTATGTCGTCAAGCCGCTGAAGTTTCCGCCGCTTCGAAGGCCGTGCTTAAATCACTGCAGCGGGCGCGCCAAGGTTTGCGCGTTGAAATCCGTGATTTTTCTGGCGTATCCAAAAAGGCCGAGTTTCATATTGACCGTTTGGCGGAATCGCTACAAGACCGCACATCTAAACTTGAAGCCCTGACGCAGGAAATCGAAGACCGCACCGCCGGAATAGATGAAAAAACCCGCGCTGGCGCAGAAGCTTGGGATCAGGCGACCTTAACGGTATTGGAGCGCACAGCCGAAATGGAAGCGGCGCTAGGTAAGGGCTCTGATTTGCTGATGAGCACAGCTGACAAGGCGCACGCCAAAACGGTTGCGATTGAAAAGCAAATGGATAAGAACAACAAAAACCTTGAAGGCTCTATTGAAAAGGCCACATCTAAGCTTGAAACGTTGACGACACAGCTTGCAACGCATCACAAGGGGATGGATGAAGCCGTTGATAAAATGACGAGCCGCACGCAAGATCTCGGCGATCTTATGCGTAAACAAGTCGAAGACATTGAAGATATTACGCAAAATGCTTTACAGACGATGCAAAGCTCCGAAGGGCTTATTAAGGCTAACCGTGAGGAGCTTGATCGGGCTGGGGATAATTTGGCTTATCAGGCGGAGCGCATTGGTGATGTTCTAAATACGTCTGTTTCGGATATGGATAAAGCTGTGGATAACATTGTTGATCAATCCTCTGGTATCGAAAGCCGTATTGATGAAAAAATCGAAAAAATAAAAAACACGATACTTGGTATTGGCCATGAAGCCGAGACAATCGAGGAGGCGGGAACTGCCGCCGCACATAAGCTAGCCGAGGCACTCTCTTTGGCGTTATCAGGCTCCGAGAATATCAGCGCCGCCGTGCGCCGCGCAGTGGGTTCTCTCGAAGATGTGACGCTTAGCGCTAAAAAGCAGGCTGCCGAGATGATTGACGGTACTAGCGGTAAAATTACCGAGCTGAATGACACCAGCAAGGCAAATATGGAGCAAATCACAGCTATAATTGCGCTGCTTGATAAGAGCCGCAGCCAGATAGAAGAAAGCGCCAGTGCGAGCGAAAAACATATGGAGGCTTTGAATAGTTCTGTTGATATACAGAGCGATAAGCTCAACCTATCCGCCCTTTCTCTGGAAGAGCGCGTTCAGAAAATCGCCAAAGCCCTCGAAGAACCGCTAAATGATATCAGTATGGCCATTGTCGATGCTGATGGTAAGCATGAGCAGATTGAAACTACGCTGCGCCGCCGCGTGGGTGATCTGAACGACGCGACCGAAAAAGCAGTGGGAAGCGCCGAGAAAATCCGGGAAATTCTGCGCGGTCAGGCGCAAGACATTGCGACGCTTTCTGGTCAGATTGCCGGAAACAGCCGCACAATCACCGAACAAATATCACGCCAAAAAGACTCGCTGAGTGGCCAGGTCGAAGAAACGCTCGTGAATGTAGAGAAAGTGCGCGTTGCTATGGACGAGCAATCACGCACTCTTCACAAGCTTTCCGATAAGGCTATTAGCGGTATGGGCGGGTTCACTGAGCAAATTAGCGCAAGAGCTCAGGATATTTCCGAGTTTACAACGCAGGCCTTTAAGGATCTACAAGGCATAGACCAATCATTGGACGGCAAGATTGTACTATTGAAACGCCAAGCCGAAAATGCGATGGAATCTGTTGTGACGGTGAAGCAAGCGCTTGAAAATGCCGCTGGCGATATTGAGCCCGTTTATATGCGCGCAATTGAGCAAGCCGAAGACGCGTACACACGCTTCGAGAGGCTGAAAGCCGGTTTTGAGACTTCGACGGACAGCAACCTTGCCCGCTTGCAGAAAATCGGCGTTGTCTTTGATGATCGTTTACAGCAATTGCGCCAAGGCTCGGATGATGCCGCGAGCATCTTGCGTAATTCAAGCGATCACATGAAAGAGCGCGTTGAAGATATTGAAATGGCTGCAAAATCTGCGCATAAGAAAATTCAGGACATCTCCGGTGTCATGGCCGATCAATCAACGGACATCCATCTATTGACCGATCAGGCTATCTTAAAGGTTGAAAATGTTCAGCGGATCATTAATGAGCAATTCCACGAGCTTTCTGCCTCTGTTGGGCAAGCCGTGGCGCAGCTTCAAGATGCGGGCAGTGAGTTCCAGCGTAAATCCGAAATGGTGGGCGAGGCGGCTGATACAGCCTCTGCAGATTTAAATATTGCTGGTGATGTGGCTAGAGACGAGGCGCGTAAGCTTCGCGAAGCTGGTAAGGAAACACTTGGCTATTCACATGACATGGTTTCCAGCCTGCAAGAGGAAGCGGATAACCTTCTTTCTCAAGCCTCAGAGACACTATCGCAGCTGCGCAAAACCGGTGATAGTTTTGCCATTCGTGCCCGTGAGGTTGCCGAACAGATGAAATCGTCGCTTCAGACTTCTGAGGGTTATGGCAAGGAGCTGCGCGGTCAGGCGGCTCAGATTGCCCATACATCCTCTGAGACAGCAGAGCGCCTCAGCAAATCCGTATCCATCCTAACGCACCGCGTTGATGACATAGGGCAAGCTGCCAATGACGTTACCCTTAGCATTGAAAGATCGCGCCGCGGACTTTCCGAGGAATCCGAGCGCTTGCTTATGGTTTCTGCGGAAACGCTGGAAAGTATTAACCGTGCCTCTGGTGTGTTCGGCAAACAATCCGAATCATTGTTCAAGGCTTCGGAAGATGCAAAAAGTTTTGCCGAGAAAATTGCGGATTCCCAGATACGTACGCAGCGCGATGCCTTTATGTCTTCGGCTAAATTCGTGATTGAAAGTCTGCATTCCTTGTCGGTTGATTTGACCCGTATGATGAAGGGTGAGATATCGGATAGAACGTGGAAAGCCTATCAGAAGGGCGATCTTGGAGCCTTTACACGCAAGCTTATTCAGATTGGTGAAGATCTGCCACTTGATAAAGCGCGTGATAAATATACGTCAGATAGTGAATTCCGCACCTATGTTCAACGCTATATCCGCCAATTCGAAGAATTATTTGAGCAGGCGAGCGCAAATGACCATGGGGCGCTTTTGACATCCACCTTTGCTTCCAGTGAAATGGGCAAGCTTTATCAGCTGTTATGCGCAATTTCTGGCCGCGAAACTAAATTTACGGATGGCCTGTTAAAAGCCTCTTAATCATTTAGATGGTAAAAGAGATGTTGGATAACTCTCTTAAAACAGATAATATTCGTTTTTAGGCCAAAGTAAGACAACAAAAAGGATTCTAGGGTGACAACAAAGTTTTGTCAGGGCATTTCCGATATTTCAGACAGTTATAGCGGTTTTATCATCGATCAATGGGGCGTGCTTCATGACGGTGATAAGATCTTTGAAGGCGCTGTTGAATGTCTGAAGGAGTTAAAAGCACGCAATAAGTTCATTATTATCTTATCTAACTCCGGTAAAACTGCCGAGGCCAATCGTGACCGTCTTAAGAAAATGGGTCTCGGGCCTAGCCTATATGACGTTATAATGACGTCAGGTGAAATGACCTATCAGGGTTTGAAAACGCAAGATGATGGCATCTTTAAGAATTTGGGTAAAAAGTGTTACCTGATTTCACGCGGCGGGGACACATCTATCATTGATGGGCTGGATATTCAGCGCGTTGAAGATGTGAATGAAGCTGATTTTATGATTATTGGCGGTGCCGACGCGCCCGAAAAAACACTTGAGGATTACGAGCCTGTTCTTCGTAAGGCCGCGCAAAAACGCCTTAAAGCTATTTGCGCCAATCCGGATTCCCAAGCAATTCTTGGTATGAGGGCAGTTATGGGGCCGGGCACTTTGGCGCAGCGTTATCAAGACTTTGGCGGTGTCGTTCATTATGTCGGAAAGCCGCACCAGCCTATATTTCATCATTGTATCAAGATTCTTCAAGAGCAAGGTGTCTATCCAGGGCAAACTGTAATTATTGGCGATGCTATGGCGCATGATATTCTGGGTGGCTCGATGGCCAATATTGACACTTGCCTTGTGAAAAGCGGCCTGCATGCTAGCTCGTTTAAAAATATTAAGGATAAAGCAGAAATGACCAAAGCTTTGCAGCTTTTGTCTGGGCGCTTTAATAATTTGCGCCCTGATTACATGGTTAATCGCCTTGTTTGGGGTAATCCTTTGCCTGATCGTAAGCACCGCAAGCGCGTTAAGCGATAAAGCGGGCTGTTATTATTCTTATCGCCGTCTTCTCTTGTAGAATTCTTCCAATACATCGGGGTGTAGTAGAATATCCATGGCGGCGCGGATCTCCGGCAAAGCCTTTAATGCAGCTTCTTCACCAAGGGCTATAAGCTCATCCGCTTTTTCAAACTCCAATAACCCTATATGACCAATTTCTGGTTTTATATGTACATCCGGTGGGTCGCCAGCCATACGGGAGCGGGTTAATCGATCCTGCATGATGTTAAGCGCGGACACCATGACGCCAAAAAGGCTAGGGCTGTCGGTATCTCGGCGGAAAAGCCGTTTCGAGATGCCAGATTTTTTAAAGACAGTTTGCTGCTCTGGTGGCACATCCGCATCATCAAAAACGTCAAATCCTGTGACTTTTTGGTATTTTTTGTCAGGGTCGGAGGCTTTGCCAATCAGATCGGCATTTAAATCTACGGCAATAGTCATGCGCGCGCCCAAAGCGCGGCAAGGAGAAACGGGAAC
>JBBKXC010000325.1:0-3124 GCA_037969275.1 Bdellovibrionales bacterium
GGCGTTAGGGGCCGCACGGCGGTTATCGAGCCTTTTAATTCACAAGATGGTTTTCAGGTGGAATTGCTCAGTACGCCTAAAGATAAACGGGTCGTGCCTTCACGCATAGGCAATGTGCGTTTTATGTGCGCTAGTAAAAAACAGCCCACCTTAAGCGATTTGAACTATATGGCTTCTTGTGTGCTTGGCGGCAGAACGCTAGAGCGTGTCGTGGCCGATGTACTTGTGCCGGGTGATTTTTTAGCGGTGCGCCCAAAGCGCTTAGGCGAGGGCATTCATTCCATAGAAACGCTTCGCGTTGTTAAAACCATAGTCAAAAAGCCCAGAAAGATATCGCTACATGCTGTATAACCTCCTTGCCCCTCTTGCTGAAGATTACAGGGTTTTCAATCTGTTTCGTTATATAACCTTCCGTACAGGCGGCGCGATTATGACCTCGCTTATCATCTCCTTTGTGATGATGCCGAGCCTTATTCGCTGGTTGAAAATGAAGCAAGCGGGCGCAAGCAATATTCGCGCTTATCTCGAAGAAGCGCATGCCAGCAAGGCTGGAACGCCGACTATGGGTGGTCTGATGATCCTTGTCTCGGTGACAACCTCTACCTTGCTTTGGGCGGATTTATCCAATGCGTATGTGTGGTGCGCGCTCCTTGTGCTTGTCGGTTATGGCGCGATTGGTTTTGGGGATGATTACCTCAAGCTCACCAAGAAAAACTCCAAGGGGCTTCCCGGAAAAGTGAAGCTTTTATGTCAGATTACCATTGGCGTTATCGCCGCCTTTGGCACGATGTACGCCTTGCCTGAAAATGTTGAGCATCATATTGCCATTCCATTTTTCAAAGACTTCTTCCTCAATATCGGCTGGTTCTTTATTGCATGGGTGGTCTTTGTTGTTGTTGGCTCGTCCAACGCAGTTAACCTTACTGATGGCCTTGATGGCCTTGCGATTGTCCCCGTAGCCATTGCCGCGGGATGTTTCGGGCTTATTGCCTATCTTGTTGGCCGCGCTGATTTTGCTGAATATCTGAAAATTGCTTATGTCCCTGGAACGGGCGAGCTTGCGATTATTTGCGGCGCGTTGATTGGGGGCGCTATGGGCTTTCTTTGGTATAATGCCCCGCCAGCTATGGTATTTATGGGCGATACGGGTTCGCTCGCGCTTGGCGGCGTTCTTGGTATTATCGCTATCATGACAAAGCATGAATTGGTGCTGGCAATAATCGGTGGGTTATTTGTCTTGGAAACTGTATCCGTGATTGTGCAGGTGGTATCCTTCAAGCTTACAGGAAAACGAGTATTTGCGATGGCGCCTTTGCACCATCATTTTGAAAAGAAAGGCTGGTCGGAACCAACGATCGTGATCCGTTTTTGGATCATTGCCATGATATTGGCGCTGATCGGACTGGCGACCCTGAAATTACGATGATTGATGTAAAAAACTTTGTTGAAACCTTGCAGGAAAAAACCGTTGCCGTATTAGGCATGGGCGCATCAGGTCTTTCCGTGACTAAAGCCCTGACTAAAGCGGGCGTCAAAGTCTATGGCTGGGATGACAAAGAAGAGGGCCGCGCAAATGGCCGCAAAGCTGGCGCGGAAATGACCGAGCTTACGGGCGATGTTCTGCATGGCTGTGATTGCTTGGTTGTTGCGCCGGGCGTGCCGCTTAATCATCCGGAGCCTCACCCCGTCGTCGATAAAGCGCGCGAGCTAGGCGTTGAGATTATCGGTGATGTTGAAATTTTTTATCGCTGTAAACCGGATCGCAAAATTATTGCTCTGACGGGAACGAACGGGAAATCTACGACCACAACGCTCATTACTCATATCTTGAAAGAATGTGGCATCAAGGCTGCGCTGGCTGGAAATATCGGTCTGCCAGTGCTGGACATGAAGCTTCCCGCCAAGGACGGCGTAGTTGTGCTGGAGCTTTCCTCGTTCCAGCTTGATCTGTGTTCGCAATTCTCCGCCGATATCGGCGTGATCTTAAACCTTACTGCCGATCATATTGATCGCCATGGCACGGTGGATGAATACGCCCTGATTAAAGAGAGCATCTTTAAGGGCGACGGGCAGGCCGCAATTATCGGCATTGATGATGAATATTGCGCCGCGATCTATGAGCGTCTGAAAGAAAAGTCAGGACGTAAAGTTATTCCGGTTTCAATCACCGAAGATGCGCCGCAAGGTGTAAGCGCCATAGGCGGCAAGCTTATTGACGCGACCGGCGGCGAAGCGGTTGAAATCGGCTCGCTTAATAATATTACAAAGCTGCATGGCACGCATAATAAACAAAATGCGGCGGCGGCTTACGCGGCGGCGCGTATGCTTGGCCTTGAGCCGGCATGTATTATGGATGCGATGAAATCCTATCCAGGTCTGGCGCACCGTCAATTTCCGGTGCGCGTTATTAGCGGCGTTGCCTATATCAATGACAGCAAAGCTACCAATGCCGAGGCGGCTGGCAAGGCGCTTGCCTGTAATTCAAATATTTACTGGATTGTCGGCGGTAAAGCTAAAGACGGCGGTTTAAGCGGTCTGGAAATTTATAAAGAGCGCATTAAGCATGCCTTTTTAATCGGTCAGTCCAGCGATGATTTTGCCGCATGGCTTGATAAATACGGCGTGGATTATACGCGCTCCGGCACGCTGGATATAGCTGTGAGACAGGCGCATGAAAAGGCGCAAGGTAATCGCGGGCAACCGGGCGGCGGGGGCGTGGTACTGCTTTCTCCTGCCTGCGCATCCTATGACCAGTTCAAATCCTTCGAAGATCGCGGCGATCAATATACCGCTTTCGTGACCGCTTTAGCGGAAGAGGGGGCATAGCCTTTATGCTTTTTTCAAGAACCGATAAATCGTTTTTAGGGCAATGGTGGTGGACAGTAGACCGCGCCATGATTGCGGCTCTATTCGTTTTGATCGGTATTGGCATTATGCTTGTGACAACGGCCAGCCCACCTGTGGCGGCGCATCTTGGGCTTGGTGATTTCTATTTTCTCAAGCGTCAGGTCATCATTACTGTGCCTGCTGTTATGATGATGATTGGAGTTTCAATGCTCGGCCACCGCCAGATTTGGCGCTTGGCCTCCTTGGTGTTTTTGGGCGCAGTGGTGACGATGATTGC
>JBBKXC010000326.1:0-8493 GCA_037969275.1 Bdellovibrionales bacterium
TCGGAGAGCTTGTGATCGCCATATAAGGACCGCAGGGCGCGTTTAAGGTTGATGGGGTCATAATGCCCATGCTTAAAGAGCGAGTTGAGCTGTCCGATCTTCATTGTGCGATTGTTGAAATCATGGATAAAGCCCCGAAAATCTCTGAAGCGGTCGCGCGGGAAAATTTTGATCCCGTCACGCTCATAAAAGCGCACCATATGACGTGCGCGAAATTTCGGCATGCTGGGCTTATCGGAGTGGGGGATGTTCATGGCGGCATTTAAGATAGAGCCTGTAGAGGGGCCGCAGAACGTGTCGACCATCTCGGCCATACGCAAACCCGTGGTCTCCTCGATCTTGGCCATAAGATGCGCAGGGACAAGGCCGCGCATTCCGCCGCCGTAAGTAAAAAGTATGATGTGGGTGTTTTCAGGTGAAGTTCGCATACGGTTTAATTCTATCCTGCCTTGCCTTGTAAAGAAAGAAAAAGGGCATTTTAAAAGTTTGGGATGCAGATAAAAAAACCGGGTCTCTGGAGCAAGCTCCGGACCCGGCGAGTTGAACAGGGAGGTTTCACGTCTGGGAGACGTAGGATCTCTAAGAGAGACCCCAATCAACGCATCGCGCTGATGTGTGAGTTTATATACTTTAATGCGGTGCAGCGTCTACAGATGTTTTGGCATTGCAGCTATGCAAATTATGCATACCTCAGGGTGTAAAGGGGGCGCATAACGCATAATAAAGCGCAAATTATGATTTTTTTATGAATATCAGGGGTTTAGAGGTCGATTTTGAAATCTGTCGTGGCTATGTGCTTGAGTAGGAAATCACGGAAACTTGAAATTCTGCGTGAATTTCTACGCTCTTCTGCATAGACAAAATACAGATTTATGTCGGGGCGCGTGACTTTCGGGATCAAAATTTCGATTTCCGGATCCTGTCGAATCACATAATCGGGCAAAACACCAATGCCAACATGGTTCTTAACGGCCTGAATCATGCCGTTCATCGAGTTAAGCAGCAGCACATTCTCTTGAGAAAGGTTAATGCCCGTTTCATCAAAAAGCCAATTGATCTGCGTAAAGGGCGGCACGGCCTGCGTGATATAACCTAAAAGCCAATGATCGTTCAGGTCTGAAAGAGCTTTAGGCGTGCCGTGTTTTTTCAAATAAGTTTTGGAAGCGCAAATATGAAAGCCGATATTGGTCAAATGACGCTGTATCAAATCGTGCTGCTCGGGCTTTGTCATGCGCAGCGCCACATCGGCTTCACGCATACCAAGATTTAAAACGCGGTCGTCAAATAACAGGGTCAGCTGTAAATCCGGATGGCTTTCTCGTAAATCAGGCAGCTTGGGAAATAACCAGCTCGTTGAAAAAAATTCAACAGTAGTTACCATGAGCGGCCCGCCGGCTCTTTGGCGTGTATCCATGATTTGCTCTTCGATATTCGAAAGCTTTTTGAAGATTTCCTGTGTGGTCTCGTATAAAAGCTCGCCTTGCTCAGTCAGGATAAGCCCGCGCGCATGGCGGTGAAAAAGCGCTACGCCCATTGAATCCTCTAGCGAGGAAATCTGACGCGAGACGGCCGATTGGCTCAGATTGAGTTTTTCACCGGCATGGGTGAAGCTTCCCTCTCTGGCAACGGTGTGGAAAATACGAAGTTTGTCCCAATCCATAAGGTGTTATTCCGCAGCCTTAGGCTGTTCTTTCGCTTGATCTAGCGAAGCCAGATAGCGATCTGATTCCAGCGCAGCCATGCACCCCATACCAGCGGCTGTAACAGCTTGGCGGTAAGTGTGGTCTGTCACATCACCCGCGGCATAGACGCCCGGAATTGATGTCGCAGTGGAATCTGGTTTGGAGATAATATAGTTAAGCTCATCCATCTCAACCTTGCCTTTAA
Source organism: Bdellovibrionales bacterium (assembly GCA_037969275.1). Taxonomy (GTDB): domain Bacteria; phylum Pseudomonadota; class Alphaproteobacteria; order Micavibrionales; family Micavibrionaceae; genus UBA2638. The sequence goes on from JBBKXC010000326.1 coordinate 1,888, forward strand.
AGAGTTCAGTCGCAGGATCGTGGCCAATGGCCACAAATAAGCCATCTGCGCTCAAGGTACTTTCCTCATTTGTTTTGAGGTTTTTCAATTTAAGGCCATTCATGCCTTGGGCATCGCCGACAACTTCTTCGACCGTTGTATCCCAAATGAAGTTCATTTTTTCGTTGGCAAAGAGGCGGTCTTGCAAGATTTTTTCGGCGCGCAGTGTGTCGCGGCGGTGGATGAGTGTCACCTTGGAACAGAAATTGGTCAGGAATAGCGCTTCCTCAACGGCTGTATTACCGCCGCCGACAATGGCGACTTCTTTGCCGCGGAAAAAGAACCCATCACAGGTCGCGCAGGCCGACACGCCTTTGCCGCGATACGTATATTCGCTCTCAAGGCCAAGCCAGCGTGCTTTAGCGCCCGTGGCAATGATAATTGTATCGCCGGTATAGATTTGCCCGCTATCGCCTGTCGCCTTGAAGGGGCGCACGTTCAGATCCACATCTATAATGTAATCGCTCTCAAGTTGCGTGCCGACATGCTCGGCTTGTGCCTTCATTTGCTCCATCAGCCATGGCCCTTGGATAACATCGGCAAAGCCCGGATAGTTTTCGACCTCGGTTGTAATCATAAGCTGGCCGCCGGGCTCTGTGCCTGTGACGAGCATGGGGGATAGGTTGGCGCGCGCCGCATAGATGCCCGCGGTATATCCTGCTGGGCCGGAGCCGATAATAAGAACTTTACTATGTTTTGTGGTCATATTCCTATGTGCGCGCTAGCGCTCCCGTTGCTGTCATTAAATATTATATTGTCTTGTACGGGCTTTAACCAGTTTTGTCAGCCTTGAATTTCCTTTCATAGGCAATTTTTATGGCCTCCGCCACTTTTTGGGCGTCATTCAGGGGTTCGTAGCTCCATGTTTCCAATGTTCCGTTAAATTCACGCAGCGCGCCATGCTTTTTCAAATTGTTATAAAAGCTTTTGAACTTCTCCGATTCGCCCTCGAGCGGAACTACATAGAGCGGCTTGCCCGTTGTGGCGGCCTCGGAAATCATCGAAGCGCTATCATTGGTGCATATTATAAAGTCGGCGTAGGCAAGAAATGCGAAATAGGGGTTATCGCCTTGCCCGTCCCAGAAATAGATATTATTGCCATCAAGAGCAGCGCGTAATTTGGCCGCGTATTTTTCTGGCGTGCGGCGGGAGATTGTAATCATCAATCCGGCATTAATAGCTTTCAAATTCTTGATAAGCGTATCAATCACGGCGTCATTCATTGAGTGGGTTTTACTGTTGCCGCCAATCAGGACGGCTGCGCGCGGCTCTGGCAGTCTATCCAGCGCTTCTTTGAATTTCAACTTTTCACGGGCGAGGCGCGGTTTTGTAATTCTGTTCGGCGATGCTGCGGTGACCAGAACATTTTCGCCGCGCAAGGCATCATGCGCAGGCACGGCGATCAAATCAAAATGCTCGGCTTTTACGCGCGGGTCTTGTAATTGCACCGTAAAAGTTTGGCCGCCGCTTTTCTTTTTAATATAGCGCGACACAGCAATGCTCTTGCGCCCACCTGCGATTAAAACATCCGGCCAAGGCGGAAAGATGAGCGGTTTAAATGTCCACCATTGCTCGAAGCCCAAAAATGGCGAGAGGCTCTTCCAAGGCTCGCGCAGCGTGATACGTTTTACCGACGGATCAAAGCCAAGCGCTTCGGCAACACCTAAACATTGGTTTTCTGTTCCGGCAATGCCCTCGGTGACAACCCAGCAAGTTTTATTTTTGAATAATGCGTTCATTTCATTTCTACTGTAGGCCAAAAAAGTGCATGTTTCATGCTAAAAACGCTTGCGCATTTTCTGGTAATTTAATATCTATATGCGATACGAATATAATAAAAACAAAGTCATTTGCGAAATTAAAGTTTATTAGCTGATAATAATATTAGGGAGAATACAAAATGGCGCGCGCCAAACTGGATAAGATTGATCGCAAAATTCTCAAGGAACTACAGAGCGACGGGCGTATGACCAATGTTGATCTTGCCAAAAATGTCGGCATATCCGCGCCGCCTTGTTTGCGCCGCGTCCGTGCGCTGGAAGAATTGGGCTTTATAAAAAGTTATCACGCCAAAATTAATCCCGGATTCTTAGGCTATGGCGTGACCGTTTTTGCGCTTGTAAAGCTAACCTCACAAGCAGAAACAGATTTGCTGGGCTTTGAAAAGCGCGTCAAAGAATGGCCGATGGTGCGCGAATGTCACATGCTTGCGGGTGATGTTGATTTTATGCTGAAAATTGTTGCCAAAGACTGGGATAATTATCAGGAATTCCTGACCCATGATTTGACAGCCGCTCCGAATGTAACTTCGGTCAAATCCTCCCTCGCCATCCGCGCCACCAAAGACGCGCCGGGCATTCCTATTGAGGTGGATTAAATTTCAGGCGGCGGCGGCGGATTATTTTTATCTTGCCCTTCATTGCTTTTAATTTTTTTATAGCCTTTATAGCCTAGGACAGTAACTAAAGCGCCTAATCCAATACCAGTGAGCGTAGATGTCTCAGGGCCATTAAAAACTACGTTTGCAGCGGTAACAGCCATCAATGTGCTGCCAATGGTCATGCATGTAATTGCGTTTACTTTTCCAAATGATTTATTGTTATACAATTTACTGAGTTTCATAATTTTTTCCTTTAAAAAACTTTTACTTATATTTCACTTCCAGAATTTCGTATGTGCGCTCGCCTTTAGGTGTGCGAACTTTCGCGCTATCGCCTTCAGATTTCCCTATGAGGGCGCGCGCTAGTGGGGCGCTGAGGGATATTCTTCCTGATTCTGTATTGGCTTCGTAATCACCAACAATCTGGTATTTGAACTCTTCGTCGGTATCTTCATCCACCAGCACAACACTTGCGCCAAATTTGACGGATTTTCCGCTCAAGGTGGACGGGTCGATAATTTGCGCTTTGGAAAGAACGGCTTCGAGCTCCAAAATGCGGCCTTCGATGAAGCTCTGCTGCTCACGGGCTGCGTGATATTCGGCGTTTTCTTTCAGATCGCCATGCTCGCGCGCAATAGCAATCGACTCAATCACGGCAGGACGCTGGACGGATTTCAGGTTTTTTAATTCACCTTCTAGAACGGTAAAGCCTTGTTTGGTAACTGGAATCTGGTCCATTTTTTGTACTCGCAAATTATTATGAATTAAAATATCAAAAACCCGCCAAATTGCGGCGGGGTTTGAATAACATCTAGACTGTTTTTTTTATGCTGTCAAATATCTCGGGCCTAGGCGGCTTCTTCCTTTTCATCCTTTGTAAAATAGGATTGCAGGGGGAAGACATCGAGGTCATTCGCCTTGAGCGCTTTAATGGCCTGTACACCCGCGCCTGCAGCGCTCATAAGCGTGTAGTAGGGGATTCTGTATTGCAAAGCCTGACGGCGAATAGACGTAGAATCTGCGGCGGCTTTCGAGCTTTTGGATGTCGTGTTAATCATGAGATCAATATCGCCATTGATAATGGCGTCCACAATATGCGGCTGGCCTTCCATGACTTTATTGATCTTTTTAACCTCAAGGCCCTGTTCTTTTAGGTAAGCACAAGTCCCCCCTGTGGCCACCAATTGAAAGCCCATAGCGGCAAGGTCTTTGGCCAGTGGAACAAGCGCTTCTTTATCTTCGTTTTTAACGGAGAGGAAAACCTTACCTTGGGTTGGAAGCTTAACGCCTGCGCCGAGTTGGGATTTGGCGATAGCATTGGCAAGGTTGCGATCGAGCCCGATCACCTCTCCTGTTGATTTCATCTCGGGGCCGAGCAATGGCTCAACGCCAGGGAAACGGCTGAACGGGAAGACGGGCGCTTTAACGGCGCTGTGATCTGGGCTCATGCCATGTAATAGATGTTTAAACGCCGAGAGCTTTTCACCCGCCATAATGCGCGCGGCAATTTTAGCAACCGGAACGCCTGTGGCCTTGGCTACAAACGGAACGGTACGGGCAGCGCGCGGATTTACCTCGATGATATAAATATCATACTCGCCAGTATCGGAGTTCTTGCGCGCAGCAAATTGCACATTCATCAAGCCAACAACATTAAGAGCCTTGGCCAGCTTAATTGTTTGTTGCTCTAGTTCGCGCACGGTTTTGTATGGTAAAGAGTGCGGCGGCAAAATACAGGCGCTATCGCCGGAATGGATACCCGCTTCTTCGATATGCTCCATAATGCCCGAAACATAAACATCCTCGCCATCACAAAGCGCATCGACATCAATCTCGATAGCGCTTTTGAGGTATCGATCCAGCAGAACAGGGTTTTTACCCGAAACCTGCACCGCAGTTTTAATGTAGCGTTTAACTTCTTCCATCGAATGTACGATTTCCATCGCTTGTCCGCCCAAAACGTAAGAGGGACGAATAACTAGCGGGAAGCCAATGTCTTCGGCAATTTTGAGGGCTTCGGCTTCCGAGCGCGCAAGGCCGTTTGGCGGCTGGCGGAGCTTAAGTTTGGTCACAAGCTTTTGAAAGCGCTCGCGGTCTTCGGCCAGATCAATCGCGTCCGGCGCTGTTCCCAAAATTGGAATGTCTTCTCTTTGCAGCGCTTCGGCAAGTTTAAGCGGCGTTTGACCGCCAAGCTGTACAATCACGCCCAGCACTTCACCGTTTTGCTGTTCGCAGCGGATAATTTCGATGACGTCTTCGGCTGTAAGAGGCTCGAAATAGAGGCGATCGGATGTATCATAATCTGTAGAAACCGTTTCAGGGTTACAGTTAATCATGATGGTCTCATAACCCGCTTCTTTCAAAGCATAAGAGGCGTGGACGCAGCAATAATCAAATTCAATCCCTTGGCCGATACGGTTCGGTCCGCCGCCAAGGATGATTACTTTCTTGCGGTCGGTTGGATTGGACTCGTTAACGGGCTCGCCAAAACTGCTGCGCTCATAGGTGCTGTACATATAAGGCGTAAGCGAGGGGATTTCCGCCGCGCATGTATCAACGCGTTTAAATACGGGGCGCACGCCGTGGGTGTGGCGGGCTTGGCGGACGTTTTCTTCTTGAACATTCATCAGCACGGCAAGGCGGCGATCGGAAAAGCCAAGGCGTTTCAATCTGTGCCAGCCTTCAGCCGAAACGGGCAGGCCGCTTTCACTGATCTCGTTTTCAACATCCATTAAGTTTTTAATGCGCTCCAAAAACCAAGGGTCGTATTTACAAACGCTCTGGACTTCTTCGACGGAATATCCAAGGCGCAGCGCTTCGGCGATATAAAGTATGCGGTTTGGTGTCGGACGGGCTATAGCTGCAAATAGTTCATCGCGCATGGTCTCCGGCGTATCGGCATCGTTATTGCTGCTGACGGCAAGCGGTGTTAAGCCGTCCAGATCTTTTTCCAGCGAGCGCATGGCTTTTTGGATGGATTCTTCAAAGCTGCGGCCAATCGCCATGGCTTCGCCGACAGATTTCATAGAAGTGGTCAAAAGATCCTGTGCGCCGCGGAATTTTTCAAAGGCAAAGCGTGGTATTTTTGTAACGACGTAATCAATGCTGGGCTCGAAAGAGGCAGGCGTTTTGCCGCCTGTGATGTCGTTCTCAAGCTCATCCAGTGTGTAACCAACGGCTAGTTTAGCCGCGATTTTGGCAATCGGGAAGCCCGTGGCTTTGGAGGCAAGAGCCGATGAGCGCGAAACGCGCGGATTCATCTCGATGACGATCATTCGGCCATCTTCAGGGTTCAGCGCAAATTGCACATTCGAGCCGCCAGTCTCAACGCCAATGCCGCGCAGCACAGCAATCGAGGCGTTTCGCATGATTTGGTATTCTTTGTCAGTCAATGTCAGGGCGGGGGCAACAGTAATGGAATCGCCCGTATGCACGCCCATAGGGTCTACATTTTCAATGGAGCATACGATAATGCAATTGTCGTTCTTGTCGCGCACGACCTCCATCTCATACTCTTTCCAGCCCAGAAGCGATTCTTCGATAAGAACTTCTGTGGTGGGAGAGGCATCAAGGCCTTCACGAACAATATGCTCGAATTCTTCTTTGTTATAGGCAATACCGCCGCCTGTTCCGCCCATAGTGAAGGACGGACGTATGATGGAAGGCAGGCCGGTATAGTCCAGCGCTTTTCTGGCTTCTTCCATGGTGTGAACGGTTGTGGAGCGCGCAGAGGCCAAGCCCAGCTCATCCATACATTTGCGGAAACGGTCGCGGTTTTCGGCCTTGTCGATCACATCCGCTTTCGCGCCAATCATTTCGATATTCAGGCGCTTAAGCGTGCCGTTCTCTTCGAGAGCCAGTGCGGTATTGAGCGCCGTTTGTCCGCCCATAGTCGGGAGCAGGGCGTCAGGTCTTTCTTTTTCGAGAATTTTAGCAACAATTTCTGGTGTAATAGGCTCAACATAAGTGGCATCTGCCATGTCGGGGTCGGTCATGATTGTGGCGGGGTTCGAATTGATCAGGATAATACGGTATCCTTCTTCACGCAGAGCCTTACAGGCTTGCGTTCCAGAGTAATCAAATTCGCAAGCTTGCCCGATAATAATAGGGCCTGCTCCGATAATGGCGATAGATTTAATGTCGGTTCTTTTAGGCATGAACTCGGCTCCCGCTTTGGCTTGGTTTTC
>JBBKXC010000327.1:0-4735 GCA_037969275.1 Bdellovibrionales bacterium
ATTGCCCCATGATGCGGGCAGTCATTTGCAACAGCCGAGAGGAAGTCGTCAACGACATCTTCCGGCTGTTTTAGTGCGAAAGGCGGGCCGCCCGGATAGGCGTCATCCATCATTGCCGTCTTAACGTCACCCGGATGAATGCCGTTAACGCGCATAGTGGTATTTTCAGTCTCCGCCGCATAAATTCTAAAAAATGTATTTAGCGCTGATTTAGAGGACGCATAAGGCCCCCAATAAGCAGGCAGGTTATCCACAATGCCTGTAGTCGTAAACAAGACACGGCCAGTAGGAGAGGCGCGCAACAGCGGGTCTAGCGTACGGATAAGACGTACATTGGCCATGAAATTGGTTTTAAAAACCTTGTCCCAATCCTGCGGCTTTATGTGGCCTGTCGGGCTAAGCGGTCCCAGAATTCCTGCATTACCAATAAGAATATCCAGCTTGCCGAAGCGCTCGACTATTGTCGGGCCGATCTTATCAACCTCTTCGAAGCGCATAAGGTCCATGGGAAGCAGTGTCGCTGTGCCGCCCGCAGCCTTAATCTGGTCATCCAGATCTTCAAGCCCACCAACAGTGCGCGCCAGCGCAATCACATGCGCGCCTGCCTTAGCCGCACCAAGCGCAACAGCCTTACCTATGCCGCGCGATGCGCCCGTAATGAGGGCAACTTTCCCAGAGAGATCTACTTGAGTCATTTTAAACTACTTACTGTTATTACTTTTGGCGTTCCTGCAGGGATGTAACCTTCACACCCGTCCAGTTGTTCTCATGATCATGTAATTTGACAGGATAATCGCCGGTAAAGCAAGCATCGCAGAATTGCGGCTGCCCGCTTTCGCGCATGGCTTCACCCGTCGCGCGGTAGAGCCCGTCAATAGAGACATAAGACAATGAATCGGCATTAATAAATTTACAAATTTCCTCAACCGACATTTTATGCGCCAGCAATTCCTCTGTAGAGGGCGTATCAATTCCGTAGAAACAGCTATGTGAGGTTGGCGGCGAAGAAATGCGCATATGCACTTCTTTCGCGCCCGCATTGCGCACCATCTCGACAATTTTGCGCGAAGTCGTGCCGCGCACAATGGAATCATCAACCAGTACAACAATCTTATCTTTGATAAAGGCTTTATTGGCATTGTGCTTAAGACGTACACCCAAATGGCGAATTTTATCCGTTGGCTCGATAAACGTACGCCCCACATAGTGATTGCGAATAATGCCAAGCTCGAAAGGAATTTTAGAGGCTTCGGCATAGCCAATAGCCGACGGCACACCGCTGTCGGGCACAGGAATAATAACATCAGCGTTAGGCACAGGCGCTTCTTTGGCCAGCTCAACGCCGATATTCTTACGTATCTGATAAACGGAGCGCCCTTCCATAAAACTATCGGGACGTGCGAAATAAACATATTCAAAAATACAAAAGCGCGGTGATTGACGCGTGAAAGGAAAACTGCTGTGTAAACCATTGTCATCAATGACAATCATCTCGCCAGCTTCTACTTCGCGCTCATATTCAGCGCCGATGATATCAAAGGCGCAGGTCTCAGATGCCATAACAAAAGTATCACCAAGCTTACCAAGGCAGAGCGGCCGAATACCATGCGGGTCACGCGCACCTATCAATTTGCCTTGCGCACTGGCAACCAAAGCAAAGCCGCCTTCAATGCGGCCCATAGCTTCGACAAGGCGTTCAACAACATCGGGTTTCTTAGATCTGGCAACAAGATGCACAATCACTTCCGTATCACTGGTCGATTGAAAAATCGCGCCCGTTTCAACAAGCTCACGGCGAAGCATATGCGCATTGGTCAAATTACCATTATGCGCAACAGTAAAACCGCCAATAGCAATATCGCCATACATAGGCTGGACGTTACGAATAGCGCCATCACCTGACGTGGCATAACGATTGTGACCAATGGCAATATAGCCCTTTAAACTCTCGATCACGTCACTTTGGGAAAACGTATCATCAACAAGGCCGAGGGCTTTGCGGGAATAAAAATGCTCACCATCATAGGTCACAATGCCGCAAGCTTCCTGACCGCGGTGCTGCAAGGCATGTAGGCCAAGCGCCGTCATTGCGGCCGCGTCTTCATGCCCATGAATGCCGAAAACACCGCATTCATCGTGAAATTTATCGTCGTCGAATGTAAAGCCCATATACTCTTAACTATTCTCCGGAGTTATTCTCCGGTTTGGCCTTCCGGCGTTTCATTCTGATTCATATCCTCAATCAGATTGTCCATTTCTTCGCGCTGCTTGCCACTATAGCCTTTATCGGGCGCGGGCGTCGCATTGGCGGCGTCATCCTTTTTATCGAGGTTCAAAAGGTTAAGCTCTTGAAGCCTATCCTTCATGGCGCCATTCTCTTTCACGGCGGCCGTACCATCTTCAACTTGTTTTTCCAGCGACTTTTTCGCTTCTTCCGGAAGGTATTCTGCAATCTCTTGGGCCGTCATCTCGATATAGACGTAAGATTTACTACCCTCGAACCATTGATTTGTCGTTTCTTTCTCAATAGTCAAGTAGACGGGCAAATACAATATGCCCAAAAGAAGTACGCCGCGCACCAAACCAAAGATCACGCCCAGCGTACGGTCAATCGCACCAAGCCCAACAGATTTAACAGCCTCGGCGATCATATGGCTGATAATCGAGAGAATAACTACTACAACAATAAAAACTGCGCCGTAAGCAAGGCCCTGCGCAACATAGGTATAAGGAATAAGATCGAATAATTTTTGCGGATCCTCCGCCGTAGGATCAACGCCAAGCCAGCCTTCAATAGTGGGAAGCAATAATGGCCCCAAATGATACGCCGCGGCCATACCGCCAAGAACGCCAACAATTGTCAAAACTTCGCGGATAAATCCGCGCATGAAGGCGATCAGTGCGGAAACAGCAAGAACGAGAAGAACAAGAATATCAACGATCATAGGTAAGCGGCCTTTTTGGGGGCGAACAATAGCGTGTTTTTGTTGCCTTCTTGATAAGGAATTACGCTTTGGATTGCAAGAGAAATGCGAATGTATTTAGCGCGGGGGTATGTTCATGTGTGTTAAGGGTTGTTATAGGCATAAGATGATATAATGGCATTAATTAATTCAAACTGTAATGTCATATTAGTTCCCTTGCTTAAATTGTAAATATTCTGAAATTTCCATTTTTTCGCTATTTGAAATTGATTTCCACCACTCTTGAAAACCTGTAAGAATTTTTTCTGGCAAATATTGATCCACCACACCCCACGTTGTAGGCTCGTCGGTGATCTCGAGCTCAATAGATTTCAGCTTCACGCCTACACCAAACAGCTCTTCCATATGGTCATTTTTTAAAGACAAGCGCCCATCTTTTCCTCGCTCCCATTCCTGTGCCAATGTTACGGATTTTGGATCATTCATATCTGTAAAGGTAACCAGTTTGGGATAGCCAGGCCATTCGGTAGGATCAATAATACCTTTCGTCCCTATAGGCAGGGAAGCGTGATAATAAAAACCCTTTAGTGTTGAACCGCCTTGTCCATCGTTTTGACCAGGTAAAGGAAAAACATCATAAAAACGATTGTCAGATTCATGGGATATAAGCGCGAATAAAACACCGCGTTTTGTCATATCCACCACTACGGCCTCACCGCGAACCTTGCCCGGATTGCCGACCTCAGGGTTGAATGAGTTAGGTGCGCCATTGGAAATTTCATGCACGGCAGAACCGCTTATATCCCCATCCGGTGTTTCAATAGTCACGGTGATTTTGTAATGCCAGTTATAGCTTTTAGGTGATGAAGCCGTATTCATGGCAAAGGCATAATATGACCCAGTGGCAGCGCATAAGACAAACATTATTGCATAGGAAAAATTTTTCATGCCTGATTATAAATCATAAATTTTAAAAACTAAACTGCCTGTAGCTTCACTTCTTCGTCACCGAAGAGCGCTGCCAGTTTTTGAACATGATCTATCTCGCGGGCTTTGATGCCGCTTATAGACTTGCTGTCTTTCTTGGATTTATTGAGCGGAATAATCGCATCTTTAAAGCCGAGCTTAGAGGCTTCTTTCAAACGCAGATCACCTTGCGCGACTTGGCGGATTTCGCCGGCGAGGCCGATTTCGCCAAAAAATATGGTCTCGGAGGGTAGGGGTTCTTGTGAAAGTGCGCTGATAAGAGCGGCAGCCACGGCCATATCGGCGGCGGGTTCATTAATGCGGATACCGCCCGCAATATTGAGAAATATATCATGACTGGAAAGACGTACACCGCAGCGCGTCTCAAGCACAGCCACAATCATGGCCAAACGGTTCGGGTCCCAGCCCAAAACGGCGCGGCGCGGCGCGGCCATATTAGAAGGCGCGACCAGTGCCTGCACCTCGACCAAAAGCGGCCTTGTTCCTTCTAAGGCTGCCAAAACGGCGCTGCCCGCCACATCCTCATGGCGCTGCGATAAAAAGAGCGCGGACGGATTTTCAACTTCAATAAGCCCCTCAACCGCCATTTCAAAAACGCCAATCTCATCCGTTGGTCCAAAGCGGTTTTTAACACTGCGCAATATGCGGAAATGATGACTGCGGTCACCTTCAAAATGTAAAACGGTATCCACCATATGCTCTAGAACGCGGGGGCCAGCAATCTGCCCGTCTTTCGTGACATGACCAACAAAGACCACGGAAATTCCGGCGGGTTTGGCGTGGCGGATAATTTCCTGCGCGCTTGTACGTACCTGCGTCACAGT
>JBBKXC010000328.1:0-5316 GCA_037969275.1 Bdellovibrionales bacterium
TTCGCTTTCTTGCTCGATATTTCCGAGGAAGGAGGTTGCGCTACGCATAACATCCATAGGGTGCGCGGAAACAGGGATCATCTCCAGAAGCGTTTTAAGGCTCTCGGGGAGGCTACGCAATTTTTGCAAGCGTGCGCAAAACTCATCAAGTTCGGCTTGTGTTGGAAGTGTGCCATGCACCAAAAGATGGGCGACTTCCTCGAAGATACATTTTTCGGCCAGATCGTAAATGCTATAGCCACGATATTCCAAGATATGCGCGCCGCCAGCCGCCGAAATATCGGTCGTTCCGGCCACAATACCGGCCAATCCGCCGCTCTTTTTTGGCGCTTCCTTTTTTAAAGCTTCTCCCATAACGCTACTCCTTATTTTTATTATTATTGCGGCGTAATTTTATGGCAGAATCAAGGGGCTGGCAAGAGCCCCTCTTATATAAGTAATCTTAGGTATGGTATTAATGCGTTTGGGAAATATTGTTGCAGTATCTGTGCAATTTTTTATTGAAATGAATAGTCTTCATTTTCAAGAAATTTTTCAAACATAGGCTCAAAGTTCTTACCGTAACGGCCACCGAATTGGGCAAGAACACTATCCAGATCTTTTTCTTGAATAGGGATGTCTGCACCACATTTTTCTATAGCGATATCATACGGGTCGAAGATTAAAAATGGCGGCAAGTTATCAATGACTTTCAAGGAGCATTGTAAGAAATTTGCCGTGAGGCGCAGGCTTTCCTGCTCTTCAGTAGAGAATTCAGGCAGCGCTTGAGACGCTGGGTTATTGCTGTGTAATGGCGATGTACATGACGCGGCCAGTGGCAGAGCAGCTAAGGCGAGAATTTGTGCGAGTTTTTGTGTCTTCATCGTCGTGTCTTATTAGTTAATTAATCAAAGCCAACGGCATCCGGTACAATGTAAAACGCTTCGTCTGTTTTATAGTCAGAGAGATCGAAAGGGAGAGCGCCCATCATGACATTCCACGCCGTTAGCGTGAACGTCACATTCACAGGCGTTTTCGCATTGCTGAGATACTCTTCTTTCAGGGCCGCGTAATCGAAACCATGAGAAATGTCGAAAGATTTTCCGCTAGTGGACAGAATTTGTATCCAGTTCTGTCCGTCTTCACAGGCAGGGTCGCGGGTGCTGACGCTCAAATCTTTGGGGTCAAAGCCGTTACAGCCTAGTTCCATCAATGAGAAATCACCCGTTAAATCACGTTCTATTTCCACGTTCTGGGCTGCGATAACTGCAGCGGCGCTAAAGGCTGCCGTTAAACCGAGGGCCGTTATAATATTCATTCCACGCATAGTCTTAAACCTAACCAATTTAATTTAAGCAATATAAAACTTTACTGTGGTTATGTCAATAAACATTAATGGTTATGCGGAATATTACGTCTTTAATTATGACGATCACATTTATAATGGTTCACCAAAAAGAGGCGGCTCCGTAACATTCGATATTGGCGCTCGAGATTTTGGTTCCACCTGTTGAAGTGCCACATTTAATGCAGCAATTTGGACGGAGCAATCCTCATCCCAATACTGCAGTGGGATATCGTATTCTGGCATGCTTTCTTTCAAAGAAGATTCAAAGTGCTTTGTTGCCGTTTCAATAGCAGTTTTATATTTAAAAATGCTTACCCCAGTGTTTAGAATATTCGTTGGAAGATCAAGCTGGGCTACAGATACCGGTTCACCGGAATTCATGTCTATAAGAGATAAGCTTTTAGTGCGGCTTGAATGTTCATCTTTTATTGCCTGAATTTGAAAGCGCTCACGGATAGATAAATTAGAACATTCCGCGGCATTGGAAAAACTAGTGGTGTAAGACGCCCGTTCACGGCCTTTATCGTCAATCATGGCAATATGTGTTTTGATATTCAGTTCTCTAAGTTTCCAATCTTCGGGAATTGTCAGATCAAAATCCATCATTCTGCAATCATCGCCGGGATGTCCAAAACCCAATGAAGGATCGTATATTTTGTTAATTTCAAGCTCCCACCCTAGGTGCTCTTTTAATTGTTCAAAGTCATCATAGTATGAAATTGGCGTTATAAAATGTAATGTGGTCATAGCGGCATTCTCAAAATTTTAAGATTATGGATATTATCCTGAGCCGTTATACTATGTCAATAGTCGTCGAGGTTCATTTCCCGAACAGCTTATCCAGCTTTCCTTCATAATCGGCGTTATTGATTGTGGCGTAGAGCTCTTGCCGCGTTTGCATGAGATCGACCACATTTTTCTGCGTGCCTTCGCTGCGTAAGGATTTGAGAACAGTTTCGGCGGCTTTGGCTTGTGCGCGAAACGCGGAGAGCGGATAAAGCGCCATATCGGCGCCGTGGGCTGCTAATTGTTCCGTGGTGTAAAGATCGGTCGCGCCGAATTCTGTGATATTGGCCAGCAGCGGAACCTTCGTTGCGTCTTTAATTTTCTGGTAATGGTTAAGGTCTGTCATCGCCTCGGCGAAAAGCATATCTGCGCCGCATTCCACGTAATACACCATGCGCTCGATCATGGGCTCCAAGCCCTCATTGGCATAAGCATCGCTCCGCGCCATTATGACGAAATCCGCATCAATTTTACCGTCTACTGCGGCCTTGATGCGGTCACCCATTTCTTCTTTGGTCACCAGCTCTTTATTCGGGCGGTGGCCGCAGCGTTTTTGCGCGATCTGGTCTTCCATGTGAACAGCCGCTACGCCGGCGCGCGTCATTTCCTTGATACAGCGCGAAATATTAAATGCGCCGCCCCAGCCAACATCAATATCGGCGAGGAGCGGGATGTCCACTGTGCCGGTAATTTTGCTGGCCTCGGCCAGAACATCGTGCAGATCGGTGATGCCAAGATCTGGGTAACCGTTCGAGGCATAAGCCACGCCGCCGCCCGAGAGATAAACGGCCTTAAAGCCAGCCTGCTCGACCTGCATGGCCGTATACGCATTCACTGCGCCCGGAATTTGTAATGGGGTTTCGGCCTTAATAGCCGCTCGGAATATTGCGCCTTGTGATTTCATGTCGGTTGTTCCTTTTATATCATCATTGCGAGGAGGGCCGTAAGGCCTAACGCAGTAATCCATAATGAATTGCTTTGCTGGCTTTCGCAATGACGATATTGAATTTTATAGAAAGTTTACTCTGGCACTCTTTCAAATTCAATGGCTTGGTCACGAGCCCTTCCATAATCCATGCCGGTCATTACTTCCCAAATAGAATTTCTAAAAACTACCCTGTATTGTGGGTTTTCTCCCTGTGCGATTGAATTGTAGTAATCTATAAGAATTTGGACAGAGTCTTCAATACTGCTAATATCAAATGTCTTATTATCTGTTTTAGCAAATATCACTCGTTTTAAATCTTCGCAGTCACCCACCGGAATAGTTATGCTGTATGCTTGACCTTTTAATTCAGGTTCTATTGCTTTTTGTATATCTTTGCAGTCACCCGCCGACTGAGTAAAGCTTGCAATTTTTGCATCAGTAATTATTTCGCGTTCAACTTCTTTGTAATTCGCAAAGACTACTAATGCCAATGCGGAAAGTCCTGCTCCCAAGCCTAATATTGTTGGTTTATTCATTTTAAATCTCCTTGTTCTATTATTATGTACAGTAATAACGCGCAGATAATTAAGAGTCAATTACTTCGCTGCCAACCTGCTTGCCCCATCAAGGCGGATAACATCACCGTTTAAATAGCCATTGTTGATAATGTGGAGACATAGATTAGCAAACTCTTCGGGCTTGGCCATGCGGCTCGGGAAGGGTACGGCCTTCTCGATGGCTTCGCGGTAATCATCTTTCACGCCGGCCATCATCGGCGTTTCAACCGCGCCGGGCGCAATCGCCATAACGCGTATGCCGAATTTCCCAAGCTCGCGCGCCGCCGGAATGGTCATGGAAACAATGCCGCCTTTTGATGCGGCGTAGGCCGCTTGGCCGATTTGTCCTTCAAAGGCGGCGATTGAAGCCGCGTTGATGATAACGCCGCGCTCCCCGTCCTCGGTAATCGGCTCAAGGCCGCTCATGGCATGGGCGCAAACACGCATGGTGTTAAATGTGCCGCCTAAATTTACGGCGATGGTCTTGTTGAAATGATCCATATCTGCGGGGCCTTCACGGCCAACAATGCGTGAGCCGATCAGGATGCCAGCGCAATTAATCAAAATGCGGGGCGCGCCCAGCATTTTGATCGTTTCAGCCAGCGCCTTTTCAACGCTCACCGCGTCCGTAACATTTGCCTCGAATGCAGCGCCATTAATTTTGTCTGCTTGCTTTTGCGCGGCCTCCAGATTCATATCCCAGAGCGCAACTTTTGCGCCTTGTGCCGCCAATGCTTCGGCCGTGAGCGCGCCCATGCCACTCGCACCGCCAGTAACGACCGCAATAATTCCGTTTAAATCCTTCATTTCAAAATCTCCCGTCCAATGACAAGGCGCTGGATATCGCTTGTCCCTTCATAAATGCTACATACCCGCGCGTCCGCATAAATGCGCGCCAGCGGGTATTCTTCCAAATAGCCATAGCCGCCAAGAATTTGCATGGCCTCGCGGATAACTTCTTCCGCCATTTCGCAGGCATTTAATTTCACAATGCAGGCTTCTATCGTGCAGGGCAAATCATGATCGCGCAAATTGGCAACAGGGTGCAGCATAACCCGCGCCATCTCGATCTTCGTCGCCAAATCGGCAAGGCGGAAAGTGAGCGCCTGATGCTGTGATAATTTTTTGCCAAATGTCTCGCGCTCGCCTGCGTAGTTCAGCGCAAATTCATAGGCTGCGCGCGCCATGCCGATGGCTTGCGCGGAGATGCCTAAACGACCGCCTTCAAGGTTGGAGAGCGCGATTTTATAACCCTCGCCCTCATTGCCCAGCATATTTTCTTGGCTGACGCGCATATCTTCAAAAACAAGCGCGCAAGTATCGCTCGCATGCTGGCCGAATTTATCCTCGACCTTTGCTACCGTATAGCCCTTGGTGTCTGTAGGTACAAGAAAAGCGCTGATGCCCTTTTTTCCAGCGCTAGCATCCGTCACCGCAAAGACAATCGTCATACCGCCATTTTTGCCGCTGGTGATGAATTGCTTCGTACCATTCAACACCCAATCATCACCGTCCTTAATGGCCTTGGTTTTCAGCGCGCCAGCATCCGAGCCCGCGCCTGCTTCGGTCAAGGCAAACGCGCCGATAAACTCACCGCGCGCCATAGGCTTTAGGAATTTTTCTTTTTGCGCATCGCTGCCATATTTCACAAGCGCAGTCGTGCAAGGAGTAGAATGAACGCTCATAATAGTAGAGAGCGCGCCATCGGCCGCCGCAAT
>JBBKXC010000329.1:0-2874 GCA_037969275.1 Bdellovibrionales bacterium
ATTCATTAAATCGGGTACACTGATGCCGCTGGGCTTTTCCGGCGGCATTTTTTTTGCTACAAATTCTGTGTGAGAATATTTTCAAAGAAAGTTGATGTTATGACCCGTTTATTCCTTATCTTTAGTGGAATCCTTTTACTGTGCGTATCCCCTTTTAATGCAATGGCGCAAGACGCCGCCGCCGAGCAAGTCCCAGCAGGCGAGGTCACGCCTGAAGGTGAAGCCGAGCAGCCTGTCGATAACCGTCCCCCTTTGAAAGAGCCCAGCAAAAAGCTTAAATCTTTAAATGAAGATCTCGCCAAACTAACGGGCGAACTCAATGATGATGAACGCCGACATTTTTTCATGATCTATAACAGTCACAATATGATTGCCACCGTGAAGCATGTCGAAAAAGAAGTCGGGGGCGCAATTGATGCCTGCTCGAAAAACAATCCTGATATGGCGGATAAATTAAACGCGCGATACAAGGAATGGACCTCTGCGGTAGACGAGAAAATATCTGCAGCGGAAGCGAACCGCGATAACATGGTTATGGCGCAGGACTATGCCAAACCGAAGACAATCAAATCAGCAATGAAACAGGCAGATGGTCTGCGTAAAGAAACGCAAGATTATATGGAGCGGGTTCCCGTCACCTCAGCCGAGGCGTGTGACTACCTCCTCAATAAAATGGATGAAACGCAGGATAATATGATCGAGCTTCTTCAAGCGACATTGGTGAGCGTACCTCAAGCAATGCAATCGGCCTCAGATGACGCCGCCGCCGCGCGCGCTGCTGCGCCGTCTCCTGAGCCAGCAGCAGAATCTGCGCCAGAGCAAGAGCCCGCTATAGAAGAAGAATCCGCGCCCGCTGAATAATAAAGTTAGAATTTTCAATGCGTATATTACAGGTATTGGCCGGTGCGGGGCATGGCGGCGCTGAGATTGCTTTTGTCGATATGTGCATTGCGATGCATGAGGCGGGGCAGCATATCGAGGTCGTGACCAAAGCCAATCCCGTTCGCGTACCGCGCCTTCGGGAGGCTGGCATTACGGTGCATTTACTTCCCTTTGGCGGTGGCTGGGATGTGTTCACGAAATTTGTCATGCGGGGCATTATCAAGCAATTTAAACCCGATATCGTACAGACATGGATGTCACGGGCTTCGGATAAAACGCCGGGCTGGAGCACCTCTATGGGTATTCCGCGCTATTTGAACGTGGCGCGCCTTGGCGGTTATTACAAGTTGAAATATTTCAAAAACACTGATTACTTCGTCACCATAACGCCTGATCTCAAAAGCTATTTGATGAAAAACGGTATTAAAGATGACCGTGTGCGCCATATCAATAATTTTGCCGAAACCGAAGAAATAGCAGCGCCCGTTAACCGTGCTGATTACGGCGTGCCTGAAAATGCGCCGCTTTTACTGGGGCTGGGGCGGCTGCATAGCTCTAAGGCGTTTGATACGCTGATCGCTGTGACCGCACGCATTGAGGGCGTTTATCTCTGGATTGCCGGAGAGGGGCCCGACCGCGCCGCGCTTGAAGCACAGATTGAGGCTTTGAATGTCGGGGATCGCATAAAGCTCCTAGGCTGGCGAAATGATCGTGCCGCGCTGTTCCAAGCCAGCGATATTTGCATGTTTACCTCGCGCTACGAGCCGTTCGGGACGGTTTTTGTCCAAAGCTGGGCGCAGAAAGTGCCTGTGATAACAAGCACAGCCGATGGCCCACGCCAATTTGTCCGCAATGATGAAGACGGTCTTGTTATCGAGATTGACGATGAAACCGCAATGGAGGGCGCAATTCGCCGCCTTATTGAGGATAAATCTCTGGCTGTGCGGCTTGTCGAAAATGGCTATCAGCGTTATTTGGGCGAGTTTACCAAAGAAAAAAGCGTTGAAGGCTATCTGGCGTTTTATTCACAAATGCGCCGCGCCGAGAATATTGCGACCTAAACCCCTCCAAAAGTTGAAAATTTCGCCTAATTATGGCACAATGCCCTTATCTTGATAAAAAAGTAAGAATTGGCCACCATAATTTAAAACAATAAGGTCTTTCATTTTATCAAGGCGGTGAATAGAAAAAGCGGCCTTTAAATTGGCCTGAACTAAGAGTTTTTGTAAGGGTGTTGCATGGCGGATGAAACCGCAATAAATCAATCATTAAAGGATCTCCAGATTGCTCTGGATGCCTATCTACCCGAATATACAGGCGGGCAAGATGGTCTTTTTGTGCTTGAGCAATTGCCGCAGGGCGTTTATGAAAGTACGGCAGCGCTCATGCGCCAATTCTCCCGCATTGAGCCAGTTACCCAAGTCTTAAATGCTGCCAATGTGACGCTAAGCGATGCCTATGATCCGGCTGTGATGGAAGCGCTTACAAATTACCTTACGAGTTCTGAGATGACCGAGCAGCGCACGGCTTTTGCCAGCGGCTCTAATGCCAGTGTGGCAACTTATCTGCGTGAGCAGGGCTTTCCCGAAATTTTCACGCGCGACCCACAAAAACTTTTTAATTTTATTGATAATAACCTTGAGACAATGAGCGCTGGTTTGAACGCGCTTGATGGCGCTGGATATCTCAATGCTCCGCCTTTGCCAGCCGAAATCAGAGCGGCGCAATCAGAAGCGATCACAGGCGTAGAAACCTATTTGAATGAAGAATATATCTACCAAAAAGACTTACTGGATACGGTAAGGCAGCAACTGACCGAAAGGCTGACGCAAGACGCTTATCAAAGCGAAGATGCGCAAGCCAGTATCAATACAAATCTAGCACAGGTTAGTGCATCCGCGGCGGAGCTTGAGATCATGCACGCCAAATTACAAGAGGCGCAGTTTAATGAATTTGATATGGATGATGCTGCGCATGAAGCGTTGCAACTCT
>JBBKXC010000330.1:0-6101 GCA_037969275.1 Bdellovibrionales bacterium
ACTATGCAAATGCACTCTATACACTTGCATTTTCCATGATAAATTAGCATATTGCAGAGCAATAAAAGAGGGTGCATTTTATTCATGTTAGTTATGATTGATAACTACGACAGCTTTACGTACAACCTTGTCCAGTATTTCGGCGATCTCAAGCTGGACTGCAAAGTATTGCGTAATGATGACATCACACCCGATGAGCTTATAGCACTAAAGCCGCAAGGCATTATTATATCTCCCGGTCCCGGCAACCCAGACAATAGCGGCATCAGCCTTAAGAGTGTTACGATAGCCGCCGAGAATAACATCCCCCTACTCGGTGTTTGCCTTGGCCATCAATGCATTGGACAAGCTTTTGGCGGCAAGGTCATCCGTGCGCCGCAGCCGCTCCATGGCAAGACATCGGATATTACCCATAGTAACCGCACCGTCTTTAAAGACATCCCGAGCCCTTACTGCGTTACGCGCTATCATTCATTGCTCGTTGAAAAAGAGAGGCTTCCTGATTGCCTTGAGATTACAGCCGAGACAGATGACGGCCTGATTATGGGGCTTTCCCACAAAGAAAAACCAATCCACGGCGTGCAATTCCACCCCGAAAGCATTGCCACCGAGCACGGACACAAACTCCTCGAAAATTTCACAAGGTACTTATGAGCACAATCGTTTTTGATTCAACAGCCCGCCTCAAACTCGGTCAATCCCTGACCGAGGCCAATATGATGGAATGCATGGAAGCCATTATGGAGGGAGAGGTCAAAGAAAAAGAATTAAAAGAGTTCCTAACGTCTCTTTCAGCCAAAGGGGAAAATGTATTTGAACTTACCGGCGCGGCGCGCATTCTTCGCTCGAAAGCAGAAACAATCAAGGCACCTATTGATGCCATTGATTGCTGCGGCACTGGCGGAGATCAAGCGGGAACTTATAATATTTCAACCGCTGTCGGCATAGTAGCCGCAGCTTGCGGTGTTCCAATCGCCAAACATGGGAACCGTGCGGCCAGCTCCAGATCCGGCGCGGCAGATGTGCTAGAAGTATTAGGCGTTAATCTGGAACTCCCGAAATTTGCGCTAGAGCGCGCCTTGAAAGATTTCCGTTTTGCATTTTTGATGGCGCCGCATCATCACCAATCCATGCGCCATGTCGCCAATGTACGCTCACAGATCAATCATAAAACGATCTTTAATTTATTAGGCCCCCTCGCCAATCCGGCAGGCACGCGCTACCAACTCCTCGGTGTCTTCGACCGAGATTGGGTCGTGCCACTGGCCGAAACACTCAAAAAGCTCAATGCTAAACGTGCGTGGGTTGTCCACGGATCAGATGGGCTGGATGAAATTTCCATTTCCGCAGAAACCTTCACAGCGACGCTGGATGAAGAAGGCAATATCAAGGAAAGAACGCTCTCCCCAGATGATTTTGGTCTTCCAACCCATAATATAGCCGGCATTAAAGGAGGCGATGCGCAAGAAAATGCCATGGCGCTGCGTGCTTTGCTTGAGGGAAAAAAGGATGCCTACCGCGACATCGTGCTTGCGAATACAGCGGCCGCTCTCGCTGTTCACAAACCTGCACGGGATTTAAAGCAAGGCGTGGCATTAGCTGCGGAAGCTATTGATAGCGGCTTTGCGTGGCAGAACTTCTGCGACTACATAGCCTATTCAAGAAGCGTTACAGATGACGTTCAGGAAATCATTCGGCCCGGCACATGAGCGACACCCTACAAAAAATTTGCGCCCAGACATTAATTGATCTGGAGAAGCGCAAACAAGTAACACCGTTTGATACGTTAAACGAGAAGATTAAAGACGCCTCCCCGCCTCGCGGTTTTATCAATGCCTTGCGCACCAAACGCGAAAGCGGTGTCCCCGCATTAATCGCAGAGGTAAAAAAAGCGTCACCTAGCAAAGGACTGATACGACCTGATTTTAACCCTACCGATATAGCAAAAAGCTATGAGAAAGCTGGCGCGGCGTGCCTTTCCGTTCTAACGGACGCTCCATTTTTTCAAGGTGATGATGCTTATCTTATTGCGGCGCGCTCAAGCGTGGCGCTTCCTGTCTTACGCAAAGATTTTATGTTAGAGCCATACCAAATTGCTGAATCTCGCGTTATGGGCGCGGATTGCATATTGCTCATTGTTGCTGCTCTAGATGATGCCACACTTGCTGGACTGTACGAGCTAGCAAAAAATCTGGACATGGACGTTTTGGTGGAGGTGCATAACGAAGACGAACTAAAGCGCGCTCTTGTGATAAATCCGGAGATGCTCGGCGTTAATAACCGTAATCTCAAAACACTAAAAGTCGATACGAACACCGCGAGGAATCTAGCCCCTCTAATACCTTCGTCTTCTCTTAAAGTGGCCGAAAGTGGTATCGGATCACATGAAGACATCCTTGGCTTTCAAGACCTCGGATACGGAGCATTTCTAGTCGGCGAAAGCCTGATGCGACAACAAAATATCGAAAGCGCCACAAAAAAACTACTGGGCATCGCTTGACACAAAACGAGAACTAAAGTAGAACATAAGAAGGACATATGCGAATCTAGCACCAAAAGCTGGAACGCATAAATAAGAGAGAGACCTTATCTATGTTGACCAAAAAACAACGCGAGTTGCTGCTATATATTCATGAACATATGTCGGGCGATGATATTGCCCCCTCCTTCGAAGAAATGAAAGATGCGCTCGGATTAAAATCAAAATCCGGTATTCATCGTTTGATTACAGGACTGGTTGAGCGCGGCTATCTTGAGCGTTTGCCCCATCGTGCGCGCGCTTTGGCGATCAAGAAAATGCCGGAAGGTAATTCCTTTGGAAAAGGTAATCATACCAATTCATCCACGCAAAAAACACAAAGCGCTAATGACCACCATATGATGGAAGTCCCGCTTTACGGCAAGATCGCCGCAGGAACGCCAATTGCCGCTATTCAGAACGAGGGCAGCAATGTTTTTGTGTCGCAAGACATGATGGGCGCAGGCGAGCATTACGCTCTCGTTGTAGAGGGTGACTCCATGATTAAGGCTGGTATTCATGATTCTGATACCGTCATAATTAAACGCTGCAACACGGCAGAGAACGGCACAATTATTGTTGCATTGGTTGATGGTGAAGAGGCTACGCTGAAACGCCTACGTCGCGCCGGTAATAAAATCGTGCTTGAACCCGAAAATGACTCTTACGAGCCACAAATCCTTGATCCGGAGCGTGTGCAAATTCAAGGGCGCCTCGTCAGTTTGATGCGCAGTTACCATTAATCCTGGAATTCACTCCAAGGTCGTATGCGCCTATCGGAGTATCGCACTGATTTTATCTTGACCTCATCATCGAGCCAAACAGCATGCGCGCCCTTATAATAGGTATCGAATTTATCAATGACCTTTGCAGCGCACTCACCTTCGACAGGATCACTCGCAATTAGTAAATCTGCCCACGCACAATCCTGTGCATGGCTGTATGGTCCATATGCATAAGCTATTTTTTTACCCTTTATAACGGTATGGCATCCCTGATCATCACACTCCTCAGGCCAATGCTTGCTCCAAATATGCGCATGCCCAGACCCTAGCCCCCAAGAGCGCTCCCAATTCTCAAGAACAAATTTCTCGCGACGCACAGAATTGACCTTCAATTGCCCATCATCAAGGCGCATTGCAATGAGCTTATTACTTGAAGAAACCAGTGCATCGCTTTGTTTCTCATTAAAAACAAAAGGAACAGCCAATAGGGCAAGCACTAACCCGATGAAGCGAAAATGCCCCCGCCAAAGCATAAAGAATAAAAGTCCTAATGCCATACCAAGAAAGGGCAAAAATGAAAATGCCGGAATGCGCCAGACGGCACCTGGCAATGAGGATACATAGCGCGCCACATCCAAAACATTTTGAACGCCCATGCCGACAAGTAGTAGCGGCCACTCCTCTAAACCAAGGGGCATAGCAATGTATGTAACAACAATCAACGGCATGACCCAAAACGCCACAATCGGTATCGCAACCATATTAGCAAGCAGCCCATAATTCGCAAATTGCTGAAAATGGTAGAGCGAAAACGGCGCAGTCGCCAAGCCGGCAATGAGAGATGTCACGCAAACACCTAAAAAATACAGATATATTTTGCGAAACTTTCCGGCATTGCGATTGAACGCGGAGAGGCGCATCCTGATCGCATCATAAAACACAATAAGCGCCGTCACGGCCGCAAAAGAAAGCTGAAAGCTTGCCGATACCAGGCTGTAAGGCGCTATCAAAAGAACAATCAGTGCTGCAAAGGCCACAAGCCGAAGCGAAAAAGGTGAGCGCTCAAATATTATTGCCAAAAACACAACACTACTCATCAGCAAGGCGCGCTGCGTGGGTATAGTAGCACCCGCGAGAAACATGTAAACAACGCCGCCTATCAAAGCCAAAACAGCGCAGTACTTCTTAATTGGATAATGTAGAGCTACATACGGAATTGCGGCAAGGCCAAGACGCAAAAAGAAGAAAAGTGAACCGCAAACGAGTCCCAAATGAAGTCCTGAAATTGCAAGTAAATGTGCAAGCCCCGCATAGCGCAAGCTGTCTTCGGCCTCGTCATCTAAGCCTGCGCGCTGCCCGTTCATCAAGGCCGTTGTTATGCTCGCCTGCTTTCCTTTTAAAACAGCATTAACCTTAGAGGTTACGGCATTTCGGGCTTTTTCTACAAAACGATTGAAGCTAAAACCCTCTACACCCTCAATAATTTGAACATCTTTATAAATAAAACCGACAGCCCCAATGCCTTCAAAATATAAGTGCCGCCTAAAATCAAAGCCCCCCGGAAACACAGGGCCCGAGAGCGGCATTAATTCAGCAAGTACGGAAATACGCTGCCCAACCTTTAGGTCGTAATCGCGGCGTAATCTAAGACGAATAGTGCGCGGCGTCTCATGCGGTTCTAAATCCTCCACTTCCAAATGTGATAGAACCAAACGCGCATCATAATCGCGCTTAACTATTTCCAAAGCCTCTATCGTCCCTATCACAGTGGTTGGCCCGACATCTTTTACAATCATTGGGGTGTGAACACGAAGTGTATGTACCTTAGCCACAGTAAACCCGAATGAGGGCAAAAGAAGGAGAAGTAAAATGACCCTACGGATAAGAAAGCTGCGCTCGGAATTTACCAAAGCAAATATCGCTGAACTTATAATAATGGGTATGAGGCAAAGTAACAAAGGAGGCTCTTTTGGTAAAAGGTAATAAAGGCCTATACCAAACGCCATAGATATGGGACACCAATAGAATAATCGCCCCTGTTGCGCGGCAACTTGCTCATAGAGAAAACCCGCAAAGCGCGCCCTCCATCCTTCGTTGTAGACATCGCCGCTTTCCGGAAGCAATTTTTTAAGCACACTCAGCATAAGGCTTTGCTTGAAATCCCTGTTGTTTTCTTCTAAGTCTTTATAACCAAGACCAAATGCCAGAGATAGAGTTTTATTACCCATGACCATAGTGACCCGCTTCCCCCCTTCTCCCACAGGCTTTATGCATATCGGCACAGCCCGCACAGCCCTTTTTAACTGGCTATACGCCAGAAAGAATGGTGGCAAAATGCTCTTTCGTATCGAAGACACAGACCGCGCGCGTCACAATGAAGATGCGGTGGGCAACTTAATCGAAGGTTTAAAATGGCTCGGCATTGATTGGGATGGCGATATTGTCTCACAATATGAACAGCGCGAACGTCATGCTGAAGTTGCCCGTGAGCTTCTCGCTAAAGGCTTGGCCTATCATTGCTATTGCTCGCCACAAGAGCTTGAGGAAATGCGCGAAAAAGCCAAACTTGAGGGCAAAATGAGCTTTTATGACCGTCGCTGGCGCGATGCAGACCCAGCCAGCGCGCCAAATGACACAGCGCCCGTCATCCGCATTAAAGCACCACTTGACGGTGCATCAACGGTGCATGACGCGGTTCAAGGCGATGTCACGGTGAATAATGAGCAGCTCGATGATTTTATTATCCTACGCTCGGACGGTACACCGACTTACATGCTATCCGTTGTTGTTGACGACCATGATATGGGCGTAACACATGTTATCCGCGGCGATGACCACCTCAATAATACGTTTCGACA
>JBBKXC010000331.1:0-8202 GCA_037969275.1 Bdellovibrionales bacterium
GTCATGGAATGGGGGCTGGATATTGAAGAGGCTGCGGGGAAATTTCTTAATGATTCTTTGAAAGAGATTACGCTGAATGGTTTTGCGCAAACCAATAAAATAAAAGAGCCCTCACAGGAATTGGAAACACTGTTAAAAAGCAAAACGAGCAAATTTAAAAAAGCATTTATCAAAGCTGGTTATACTTTTATAATGGATGTGATCGTTCGAAAGAATATGAATGATGATATACGCTTAATGTCGGACGCAGCGCGTATGAATATCGCCATGGATATTCTAAGCACAATGGAAGAGGCTGCCAAATCTGATCGCAAAGCAATAACTGCGCGCCAAAATGGTATGCGTTCCAAGCAAAGTATCATTGATAAATTATATCAAACGCTAGATGTTTATAGTGACGCATTGAGCGCGCATTCTGGCCGCATTGTTCGAGATGAGGCCAAAGATTATTTGAAAGGCGATCAGGATTTACCTGAGAATTCACTCAAAGCCAAATACGCCCATGTTCAAATGGAGATGAAAAGCCGCATTGCTTCGCGCAGCCATGCCCTTCGCCAAACTCTGCATGTGCTGGAGCTGGAATACGGCGCGTATCAGGTGATGATAGGGCAACAAGATGCTCCGCAGGAGCGCATGGAATATCTTTTGAAAGAACAAATTCCGACCTACCGCAGACAATTAATGCTCGCCCAATCTATTCGCGATAATGCAGCCGCCATTGATATGGACGGTTTGTCTGCTAATCTAAGAAAATTAACAGGGCAAAAACTGCGCGACGCCGTTGCGCGCGAAATGGTGGATAATGTCGCAAATGGCATCGCTGGCGTTATTGAAAGCTTTGAAACCTTGGCAAAAGAAGAAACTCTGGCCATTACAAAAGCGCAAACCTTGATGATTGCCGATCAGCGTCCGATTGCCTTGCTGGAAGCGCCAAAGCAAGAGGAGAAGCAAGCCGTGCTACTTCCTAATCAACTTGATCAAGATTAAATCAAATCCTAATCGCGTAACAAATCATTAATGCTGGTCTTGGAGCGTGTTTGCGCATCGACGCGCTTGACGATCACCGCGCAAGATAGCGATGGGCCGGGCGTGCCATCGGGTAAATTCTTGCCGGGTAAACTTCCCGGAACAACAACGCTATAAGCCGGAACGCGGCCACGGAAAATTTCACCAGTTTCGCGGTCAATAATTTTTGTAGAAGCGCTTATGAAAACGCCCATAGAAAGCACGCTGCCTTCTTCGACGATAACGCCTTCAACAACTTCGGAGCGTGCGCCGATAAAGCAATTATCCTCGATGTTTGTGGGGCCGGCTTGAAGCGGCTCTAACACGCCGCCAATACCGACGCCGCCGGAAAGATGCACATTCTTGCCGATTTGCGCGCAAGAGCCAACAGTTGCCCAAGTATCAACCATTGTGCCTTCATCGACATAGGCGCCGACATTGACAAAGGATGGCATGAGCACGGCATTTTTAGCGATATAGGCGCTTTTGCGCACAACGCAATTCGGCACGGCTCTGAAGCCAGCGGCTTTAAACTCCGCTTCGCTCCAGCCTAGAAATTTACTATCGACTTTATCATACCACGGCGCGCCATCAGGGCCGCCAGAGATCAGGCTCATAGGGTTCAGGCGGAAAGAAAGCAGCACAGCTTTTTTGAGCCATTGATGCACATGCCAATTGCCATCAATTTTTTCAGCGATACGCATATGTCCGCCGTCCAGCATATTTAGCACGGTGTCCACAGCGTCCCGCTGTTCGCCCATAGTATCGGCGCTGAGTGCATTGCGGTCTTTCCATGCGGCATTGATGATTGTTTCAAGATCGGCTGGTTTAAAATCATGGGCAACGCTCATTATAATCTCCTTAAATTTGAAACGCGCTCTCGACAGGGCGCGGAATGACGATAAAATACTGACTTACGCTGATTAAGCAAGAAAAAACAAGATTATGAGCTGCACCATTGACTGGAATACATTATCCCCTGCGGCTTGGCAGGAAAGATACGCGCTGATACCGCGCTCGAATATTTTACAGGCTTATGAGTATGCGCAAGGTATCTGCCCGCTCAAAAGGCTAAAAGGGCGCTGGGGACTTATTAGGATAGACGGCCAAGAGGCGGGTATGGTGCAAATTCTCGAGGCAGGGGTTTTTGGCAATGCCCTGCACGCTATAACGATTGATCGCGGGCCATTGTGGTTTGATGGCTTTGGCACGCCGCCCCATTTCGAAATGTTTATGCAAGCGCTCTTAAAGAAATGGCCGCGCAGGATTGGGCGTAAATACCGTATCATTCCCGAAGTTGAGGAAAGCCCAGCGTTGCAAAAAGCAATGCGCGAGCATGGTTTTAAGGTAAGTGGTGATAGCCCCTATAAAACAATTTGGCTGGAACTTGATAAAAGCGAGGAAGAGCTTCTGGCTAGCCTCAAAAAAAACTGGCGTAATATGATTTCTAAGGCTGCAAAAAACGATGTAACGGTAACATGGGAAATGACCACGGATAGCTATCGGGCTTTCTTAAAAAATTACACGATTGATAAAGCGGCAAAGGGTTATGACGGCGCGTCCGTAGAATTAATAACAGCGCTCACAAAAACATTTCTACCGGCGCGTAAAATGATACTAGGCAGCGTTCTTAATAAAGATGGGCAAGTATTGGCATCTGTATTACACTTTCTGCACGGGCGCAGCGCGACCTATCAGATAGGCTGGAATTCTGATGATGGCCGTAAAATAGGCGCGCATAATTATTTGCTTTGGCATAGCTTGCCGATATTAAAAGACCATGGAATAAAGGAGCTTGATCTTGGGGGATACAATGATGAAGACGCAAAAGGCGTTAGGGATTTCAAAGATGGCATGGGCGGCGTTGCTGTGCGGCTTTCTCGGATTTACACCGGTTAGCGCCAAAGCAGCAGGCGGCGAAACGCAAAATATGATTTACGATGTCTATGCAGGCGGCTTTCATGTCGTGCAGGCCGATGTCAAAATTGATGAGGCCGCTAAGGGCCGCTATGAAATCAAAATGGGTGCGCGCACTTACGGCTTTTTGGGCAAGGTCGCGCCGTGGTTCGGGACATTTGAAACGAAGGGCTGGCTCACAAAGAATGAGCGCCAGCCGGAGCTGCACGAATCTATAACCACTTGGCGCGCGGAGGAAGAGACCAACACCTATAATTACGGACGTGATGGTTCATTCAAAAGCTATGTCGTTAAAGAACATGGCAAAGAGGCTGAGAAGAAAGATGTCGAAGCAGAGGTCACGCAAGGCACGATTGATGCCTTGACGGCGGCGCTCAAAGTGTTTGACACGGTTGCCGAGGGCGGAGAATGCTCGGGAACGTCTGAGGTTTTCGATGGTAAGCGGCGGTTTGAACAGACCTTTAAAAATGTAGGTCAGGCTACTCTTGAATCCTCCAAATATAACATCTATGGCGGTGCTGCCACGGAATGCACGGTCGAGATTAAACCCGTTGCCGGAAAATGGCATGATAAACCGCGCGGCTGGCTTTCCATTCAAGAACAAGGGCGCGACCGCGGGATGATGCCGACTGTCTGGCTTGCGAGCCTGACCGAAAATGGTCCCGCTATTCCGGTTAAAATCCGCGTTAAAACGGCCTATGGAACGCTCTTTATGCATCTCGCGCAGTATCAGAACGGCGAGAATATAGCCGTAGCGGAAAAACGCCAAAACTAGAATTTCCTTGTAATTCGGCGTTATTTCAACACAATAGCGCGTTAAAGGAGCTACCCCATGACCCAAATCCCTCTTGCCGTAGTAATACTGGCCGCCGGAAAAGGCAAACGGATGCAATCCGATTTGCCAAAAGTGATGCACACGCTGGCTGGAAAGCCGATGATAAACATCTTGATTGATCAGGTGGAGCAGCTAAACCCCGAGAAAATTATCGTGGTTACGGGCGCGGATATGGACGCGCTGCGCGAAACAGTGAAGCCGCATCAATCCGTCATCCAGACACAGCAACAAGGAACCGCCGATGCTGTAAAGGCCGCTCTACCAGCCCTTGAGGGGTTTAAAGGTAATGTGCTTATCTTGCTTGGCGATGAGCCCTTAGTCCCGATGCAACTTATTGAGGAAATGGCCGCGCATGACAGTCCGTCCGTCATGGCGATTATCCCGCCCGACCCGCATGGCCTTGGCCGCATGGTGATGGATGAAGAAGGCGAGCTTCTCGAGATTGTCGAGCACAAGGATTGCGACGAAGACCAACTGGAAATTATCATCTGCAACGGCGGAAATTATTGCGTGCCGGCCTCAAAGCTCGGCGAATGGATTAACCGCATTGGTAATGAAAATGCACAAGGCGAATATTACCTGACCGATATGGTCAAACTCGCGCTCGAAGACGGTGTACCCTTTGATGTGTTCACCATTCCGATTGACCATGTCTGGGGCATTAATGACCGCAGCCAGCTTGCCGAACATGAGCAGGTCTTCATGCAAATACTGCGCGATATACATGTGATGAACGGCGTGCGGATGATCGACCCCGAAACCGTTTACTTCCACCACGATACGCAAATTGCTGAGGGCGTAATAATCGAGCCGTCCGTATTTTTCGGCGCAAATGTGCGCGTTGAATTCGGCGTGCATATCAAGGCGTTCTCCCATATCGAAGGCGCGCATATTGGCAAGAATACAAGCGTGGGGCCTTTCGCAAGGCTTCGCCCCGGCAGCGAAATAGGCGAAGGCGTGCGCATCGGTAATTTTGTCGAGGTTAAAAAATCCACCATAGGCGATGGCTCGAAAATCAATCACCTCGCCTATGTCGGTGATTGCACCATGGGCACGGATGTGAATTTCTCAGCAGGCGCCATCACGGTGAATTATGACGGCTTTAACAAGCACCAAACCATTATCGGCAAAGATGTGATGATCGGCTCGAATGTTAACCTCGTAGCACCCTTAAAAATAGATGATGGCGCGTTCGTTGCCGCAGGCTCGACCATAAATGAAGACGTGCCAGCGGACTCGCTCTCAATAGCCCGCGAAAAAGGCTCGATCCACAAAGGCTGGGCCGCAAAATTCCGTGAAGGAAAAAGCAAGAATAAAGACGATAAAAAGGCGGGGTAGAGCCGCTTTTTTCTTTTAAAAACTTGACTATTGATTAGACATAATGTAAATTATTTCTCATGTCAAAATCAATGCAAATGAGCCAGTCTCGGCAAGTCCATTTGATGAAACTCTTTCATCCTGATCATGGAGACTTGGGACTTTATTTTCGTGCTCTAATGGATCATGCCCTAAAACCTGAGGCACTTAAAAATATAGCGAAGATGCCGCTTGAGCCTTGGAATTATGGACAAGAATTTACCCGATCTACAAATGGAAGTGAAATGAAACCTATGGATTCATCTCATGCTGGGAAATATGTAGTAAATGCTGCATCATGGGAGCCATATCCTCCATTAAAAACTAACAATCAGAAACTCATTAAAGATACGGGGGAATATTTAGACAATGTTGCTCAAACTCTGTTTAGCAGTTCAGACTTCAAGATTTTACCTCATGAAAAATTTCAGGAAAAATATGCAAAAATTTCTAATTTATTTAGAAACGTAATTAAAGAATCGTATCAAAGTGGTCATACCTACATTGCCAGCCCTGCAATATTGGTAAAAGAAGCTATTGTTACCATGCGTGCGGCTATGGATTGGGCTACTTCAAATTGTTATGATGACCCGGATCAAAGCATTGAGCAAATGAGGGCGATGCTGTGCCCTACAGTAAGGCAGCCCCATAAAAGACAAATGATCTCGCCATTAGAAATGTTGGGAAAAGGCAATAACACAGTAATTGGGCAGTATTTAAGACAGCAGCCAATGCTAATTAACGGCAAACCAATAATTCGCAATGTTACCCCTGAAGATCCCTCGGTAATCCACCCTGAATTTATTGAGATGTGGTACGATGTGCCACTGGATATCGGCGGATGTCCGGCTCTCAACCATCGTAATCTTATTGGCGACACTTACATGGATTTTGCGAAAATGTTTATAGAGGTGGCTGAAAGAATTAAAAAGAAAACAGATGCTATAACCATTGATTTCGATAATGTTGAGCATGCTCTAAACCCTTAAAATATACATTCCCTGTAACCTTTTGTAAGACATTGTGATTTGTGCATTGCGCAAGGTTTGCTATGCTCATAATAGAAAAATTATAAGGAATAAGCATAGATGTGCGGAATAATTGGAATTCTCTCTGATAATGAAGTAACCCCCCGTTTGGTGGAGGGCTTGAGACGTTTGGAGTATCGCGGTTATGATTCCGCCGGTATTGCGACGCTCACAAATGGCAATATCACCCGCAGCCGCGCGCCGGGTAAGCTTATTAATCTGGAAGAAAAGCTCAAAGCCGCGCCGCTATCGGGCACTGTTGGCATTGGCCATACGCGCTGGGCGACCCATGGCGGCCCGACCGAAGATAACGCGCACCCACATGCCACAGACCGCGTGGCCGTAGTGCATAATGGTATTATCGAGAATTACGCCGAGCTGAAAGACGAGCTTCAACAAGCGCAGTTCCGTTTTGAAACCGATACCGACACCGAAGTGATTGCGCATCTTTGCACTTTTTATCTCAAGCAAGGCATGGAGCCGGAAGAGGCCGCGCGCACAACGTTTGACCGCCTAGAAGGCGCTTATGCCATCGTAATGATTTTCTCTGGTGAGCATGATTTGATGATCGGCACGCGCCACGGCACGCCGCTGGCTGTTGGCTACGGTGAGGGCGAGATGTTTATGGCCTCCGATTCTTACGCGCTTGCGCCGCTTACAAAACAGATTTGTTTCCTTGAAGATGGCGACCGTGTCACGATGACCCGCCAAAAAGCCGTAATCACCACCAATGATAACACCCCAGTAGAGCGCCAGATCCGCACCACAGCGCAGAGCGGCGCAGTGACCGGAAAAGGCGAATACAAGCATTTTATGCTCAAGGAAATTTACGAGCAGCCAGCCGTGATTGCTGAGACATTGAATTCCTATATTCACCCTTCATCGGGCGAAATTACTCTGCCGGAAGGAATGGCGGAGAAATTGGCGAACGCCTCGCGCTTGACGCTGGTTGCGTGCGGAACGGCCTTTTATGCCTGTATGGTGGCGAAATATTGGTTCGAGCAAGTCTGCCGCATTTCTTGCGAAATTGATGTCGCCTCCGAATTCCGTTACCGCGAAGCGCCAATGCCTGAAGGCGGCGTGGCCATCTTTGTGTCCCAAAGCGGCGAAACGCTGGATACCTTAGAGGCGCTGCGTTACTGCAAGTCACAAGGGCAAACGATCCTTTCCATCATTAATACTATCGAAAGCACAATCGAGCGTGAATCCGATTTAGTCCTGCATACACTCGCAGGGCCGGAAATCGGCGTGGCTTCGACCAAAGCTTTTACAACGCAAATTACGACGCTGGCCTGTATGGCGCTGGCCGCTGCGCGCACGAAAGGCACGATCACGGCAGAAAAAGAAGCCGAAATGTCAGAAGCGCTTCGCCATGTGCCGACAATGGCCGCCGAAATTCTCAATCATGATGAAGCTATTCAGAAGATTGCCAAGGATGTCGCCGAAGCGCGTGATGTTCTTTATCTCGGGCGCGGTTCCATGTATCCGATAGCGCTAGAGGGCGCGCTCAAGCTCAAGGAAATTTCCTATATCCACGCCGAAGGCTATGCCAGTGGCGAGCTGAAGCATGGCCCGATTGCGCTTATTGACGAGAGCGTGCCAATTGTTGTTGTTGCGCCCGGCAATGATCCTTTGTTTGAGAAAACTGCGTCTAACGTGCAAGAAGCTGTTGCCAGAGGGGGAAAGGTGTTTTTGATCTCGGATGAACTTGGCGCGAAAAAGCTCAAGGATGTCTCGACTTGGACAACGGTTCTAGGGGAGGTTCATCCCTTTGTTGCGCCTATTCTTTACGCCATTCCGGTGCAGCTTTTGTCCTATCATGTGGCCGTAACCAAAGGCACGGATGTAGATCAACCACGCAACCTCGCCAAATCGGTGACGGTGGAGTAGTAAAAGTCCTATAAGCCAATAGATTTTATGGCGAGTTTAGTTGACCTTTTTTCACTTCAGCGTACATTATTCGCTAAGTTAATTTTTTTAAGAAAAGTAATAATGTCATGGATATAGATATGGAAGCCGCTACCCCTGTTATTTTGTTGGTAGAAGATGACAAGACTTTTT
>JBBKXC010000332.1:0-8078 GCA_037969275.1 Bdellovibrionales bacterium
ATCCCGGGGATTTGCGACGCCCCCCCAGTCAGCACGACGCGACGCCCAAGAACGGGGCCAAGGCCGCTATCGTTGAGCCTTGCGCGAATAAGTTCGAATATCTCCTCAAGGCGCGGCTGGATAATCCCGATCAGCAAAGAGCGCGGAATATGATTAGGCGCAGAGCGCTCATCCTCGCCAATTTTCGGCACATCAATCAGCTCGCTCTCATCGGTGCTGGACGCCATGGCGCTGCCATACAATGCCTTCATGCGCTCCGCGTCCGAAATAGAGGTGGTAAGCCCCTTGGCAATATCATTGGTCACATGACGCCCACCAATGGGAATGGCGTCCGTATATATAAGTGCGTTATTCTGGAACACAGCGACAGAGGTCACCCCGCCGCCCATATCAATGACGGTGCAGCCCAAATCCATTTCATCTTCAACAAGGCAAGCAAGCCCGGCCGCATATGATGAAACGCAGAGCGCCGCAATATCAAGATGGCTACGCTCGATACAGGTCGCCATATTCCTAAGCGCGCCAACATCGGCCATCGCAAGGTGAATATCGACATGCATATCGTGGCCATACATGCCGCGCGGCTCGTTTATGCCCTCATGCCCATCAACGCGAAAACCGACAGGGATTGTATGAATAATCTCCTGCGTTTCGCTCATTTCTTCTTCCTGCGCCTTGGCCAGAGCCCGCCTGATGTCATTATCGGTAATTTCATGGCCGAGTATTTTCACTTCGGCCGCATGGCTATGTGAGGTCGCATGCACGCCCGCTACATTGACGATCACTTCGCGCAAAGGATAGCCCTTCATCACATCGGCGGCCATATTTTCGGCGGCATGGACGGTATGACGTATGGCGGCTTCGGCCTTATCAAGATCAACGACTGTACCGCTTTTGATACCTTGTGAGGCATGATGCCCCACGCCGAGAACTTCAAACGTGCCTTCGTCATCGACCACGCGGCCAATGAAACAGGCAATTTTGCTGCTCCCGATATCAAGAGCCGCCAATAATGAGCCGCGGGGTTTTTTCTTATGTTTCATAATCTAAATATCGTTACCGGAGGAGTATCCGGCCTTCAAAAAGCTTTCAATGTTGAATTCCTGCACCTGACCCGGTGCGCTCTGCACTATAATACGGTCAGGTTTGCGCAGGTCAATATGTTGCAAGCTTTTACCGAATAAATCATCTTGTTCCTGCGCGATCGCCAAACGGCGCAGCGCCAAGCCCACATCCTCGGCAGGGAGTTTTATCAACATCCCTTCCTTGGTTTTTAAATTCCAGCGGCGCTCACCAACACGCTCTGCCGTTTCAATGCGCCCCGCCAGAAGCGGCTCTGCTCTTAAATCATCAAGAAGCGTTTTAGCTTTTGGAGGCGCGTCATCGCCCACCACCATCATCAAATCAGAAAAGCGCTTGAGGCCGTAATCTGTCAAAACTGCGCCGTCCTCGTCAATCAGGAACAGTTTTTTGTCTTTCTGCCAAAGCGCGAGCGGCACGCGCTCGGTAATGCCGATATAAACCGTATCGGGGAAACGGCGCTCGACCTGCACGGATTTCACCCATGAAATGCGCTGGATTAATTCCTTGGCATTTTGCGGATCAAAGGAAAAAAGCGGATCGCCCTTTTGCACATTCACAATACCGAGCAATACATCCGAATCCGTATGCACGCGCCCCTCGACCAGAATATTTTGTACATTAAAGCCTGCATCCGCGCTCATTTGGACGGCCTCGGCTTTGCTCCAATTTGCGGCGCTTTCGATTGTGCCGCTTAAATATAGCCATGCCCCCGCCCAGATCGCAAAGACAGCCACGCCAAAGGCAATACCAAAGCGCTTGAACCAAAGCACAAAGAAATCCCAACGTTTCGAGGGTCTTTTGTAATTCGGATTGCGGCGCGCGCCTTTGCGTTTTTTACCAATTGTAATCATTATGTCGGCCTCTTATGTAGACGGGCATCCATGGGAACAGGATCGGCGGGTATAGTCATTTTCTTAGCGCAGCTGCGTGCTTCTTCGATCAAATGTGTAAGCAACCCAGTAAAGAGCAAATTATCCTTGGCTGCTTCCCAGAGGAAATAGCCAAATGAGCCGGGGCAAGGATTAATCTCGTTCATCCATATCTCGCCGGTATTCGCATTCCCGATAAAATCAATGCGGGGCGCGCCTGTGCCATCTATTGCCTCGAAAAAGCTATGGGCGTAGCCGCGCACTTTATCTTCGCTCCCATTCGGTAGTTCGGGATTAAGCTCACGCGTAAGAGAGAGCATACCCTCGCTGCCTTGACCAGCGCCCTTAGTGCCCGATTTATTATCACCGCCCGAAAGATATTTCTGTTTAAAGTCCAAAAGCTCCGCATTGTTTTTCGGGCGCTCGAAAGCCGAAGTCACGATCTGGCCGCCCATGCGGGCAACGGCGACATTGTACTCCACAAGGTTTTCAACAAAGGGTTCAACGATTGCAGAGGTATCGTATTGGAAGATCGCAGGCAGGCAGGCGCTCACCTCTTCCGCGCTCTTACATTTCGCCACACCGATAGAGCTACCGAGATGTGTCGGCTTTACAATGACAGGGAATTTCAAATCTTTAAGCAGCGCCGCGCAATCTTCAGGAACAATCTGATAGCCGCTTTCGGGTCTCTTAAGCACGGCAAAGGGGAGCGTCGGAATACCCAAATTCGTCATCAAGCGCTTTGATACCGCCTTATCCATCGTAATGGCTGATGCCATCGTGCGCATTCCCGTATAAGGAACTTTCGCGGTTTCAAATAGCCCTTGGATATTACCATCTTCACCAATCAGACCATGAAAAGCAGGGATAGCCACATCGAACTCGATAGCCTTACCACCGCCGAAGAGGCCGCTCTTTTTAGGCAATAATACGCCCTTAGCACTTCCGGCAGCACTGATATCCAGCGTCACTTCTTTTTGCGCCGCCAACATGGTGCGATCAGGCAAATAATTCTTGCGCTCACGCAGCGCATCACCGGTAAACCAGCGCCCATCGGTCGTGATATAAACCGGAAATGCGTTATATTTACTCTGGTCAATGGCTTGCAAAGCTTGAAGGCCGCTAACAACGCTCACATCATGTTCGGGCGAGCGCCCTCCGAAAAATACAGCTATAGTCTTTTTATCTGTCATATTTTGATCAAAATTCTGTGATTGACTCGTCCATAGACATAGACAAGGAATGTGTCATCATTATAACCATGAATTGACAGTATTTGGAAAGAAAAACCCGTGCAATCATTCACAGCCAATAACACCGCCTTTTATTTCCAGAGTCTGGGGAGCGAAGGCGCGCGCCCATTTTACTGGGGGCATGGCTGGGGTCAATCACATGGCGCCTTTATGCCGCTGGTGCAATCGCTCGAGCGCTTAGGTCATCACAACGTGCTGGACCTCCCCGCCTTTGGTAAGTCCCCTAGGCCGCAGAAAAGTTGGCGCACAGAGGATTACGCCGATGCCATTGCCGCGCATTTAAAGGCCATCAACAGCCCCCCGATCATCTGGGCCGGTCATTCTTTTGGTGGCCGCGTGGGCGTCCAGCTTGCCAGCCGTCACCCTGAACTTGTTGCCGGGCTGGTCTTAATTGCGGGCGCTGGGCTGAAACGAAAACGCGGGATTTTTAAATCCCTTTATTTTAAAATTCGCATCGGGCTGTATAAATTTCTTAAAAAGCTCATTCCACTCGGGCTCTCGCAAGATTGGCTGCAATCGAAATTCGGTAGCCGCGATTATAAAAATGCTAATGAAATTCGCGATATTTTTCTGGCCACTATTTCCGAAGATTTGAGCGAAGCCGCTAAGAAAATCAAATCTCGCACGATTTTGATTTACGGCGAACGCGACACAGAAACGCCGCCAGAGTTCGGCCAGCGTTATCATGCACTTATTTCAAATTCCGAACTTCACATTCTGGGCGGTTTGGACCATTATAGTGTTCTTGGAAACGGACGGCATCAGGTTGCCAATTTAATTCAGGATTTTGTGAAAAAACTACCATGACAGCAGAAATTTTTATCTCGATTCTTGTCGTTGTTGCTTACGCTGGCTTTCTAGCGCGCAGGCTCATGACTTACCTGCACGCCTATCAGCAAGAAGAATATGACTCCGGCCGTTTTATCAAATGGATGTTCCACAACAAAGTTCTTGATAAAAGACTGAGCCTAATTTTGGTCTTTGCTGGTATGGGCTGGTTTTTTATGGGCGAGTTCAGCTTTTTGCTCAGCCTTCTCGTGTTTTTGGCCTTTGTCGGCATCAGCTACGTTGAAAAAGACCCGCGCAAAGGCGCTAAAAAGCCTTTGGCCATGACCGCACGCGCTAAACGTATTTATGTTATCGCCCTGATCATCGGCCTTGCCCCTGCTGTTTTTGTGTATTTTATTCACTTACCTTGGATATGGATACTGCTTGTGCAATTTGTGCCCTTCACGCTCACAATTGCCAATGCGCTTCTTAAGCCCTATGAGGAAATTACCCAGCGTCGCTATTGGAATGATGCCTACCGCAAGCTGCGGGAATTAGCGCCCGTCACCATCGGCATCACAGGCTCTTACGGCAAAACCTCGGTCAAACATATCCTGGGCCATATTTTAAGCGCGCATGCCCCAACGCTCATGACACCGGGTAGCGTCAATACGCCGATGGGCATCACCCGCATTGTGCGCGAGCAGTTGGACGAGACACATAAATTCTTTATCGCCGAGATGGGCGCTTATGGCCCCGGCTCTATCAACAAGCTGTGCCGCCTCGCGCCGCCTGATTACGGCGTTATCACGGCTATCGGCCATGCGCATTACGAGCGCTTCAAATCGCTGGAAACCGTAGCTGAAGCCAAATTCGAACTTGCCCAAGCCGTTGTAAAGCGCGATGGAAAAATTATCACGCACCATAAGGTCATTAACCTTCCCTACGCAGAAGAGTTTTGGAACAAGCATGACGATAATTTCCTCATTGCCGGAACCAAAGCGAGTGACGCCCTTGTTGTCGAAGGGGCGGAACAAACCAAACAAGGCATCGATGTACGCGTGCGGTGGAATGACACAACCTATATCCTCGAAGCGCCGCTTTATGGCTTGCATCACGCCGATAATATGATACTGGCTTTTATGACAGCTTGCGCGCTTGGTCTTGATCCGCGCAGCGTCATTACTGCTATGGCCAACACACCTCAAATCCCGCACAGACTTGAAGTTAAAAAACTGGGTAAAACTACGATTATTGATGACGCTTATAACTCGAACCCACTTGGCTTTCGCTCCGCGCTCGATTTACTTTTCTATCTTGGAAAGGGTAAGCGCAAAATTCTGATTACACCCGGAATTGTCGAGCTTGGCGCGGCGCATGATGAGGTGCACAAACAGATCGGCACCGTTGCGGCGCAAAGCTGCGATATTGCTATTGTCGTACAGCCTGACCGCATTCCGACCTTTATCGCAGGTTTCAAAGATCACGCGCGCGCCGACCAGACCCTCTATGAAATGGAAACATTCGCGCAGGCACAAGAATGGGTCAACGATAACCGCAAAGACGGCGATATTATCCTGATCGAAAATGATTTGCCGGATATTTTCGAGCGGCTGCCGAAGCTTTAAGCTTTCTCCCCCACCCGCTTGATCTCCCATCGCAGTTTAATGCCGTATTCTTTATAAGCGCGATTGCGGATATCTTCGCCCAGCCCCTCCAAATCGGCGGCGGTGGCATCACCAGTATTGAGCATGAAATTGCAATGCTGCTCCGAGATCATAGCGCCGCCGCGCCTAAGGCCGCGCCCACCAAGTTTATCGACAATCTCCCACGCCTTTGTGCCTTCGGGCAATCCCGCAATGCGCAGCTCGGGGGCCGATGGGTTGGCAAAGGTCGAGCCGCCCGTTTTTTCGCGGATAGGCTGAGTTTCATTGCGCTTGGCTTTAATCTCGTTCATGCGCGCCTTGACGGTTTCATAGTCCTCAAGCTTACCGCGCAGGATGGCAGAGAGGAAAATCGCGCCGTAGGGGATTTCGGTGTGACGGTAGGACATCTTTAAATCTTCCACCGTAAAGCGCCGCATCTCACCATCAGGCATCATGGCATTTACGCCAACAAGCACATCACTTATTTCCGTGCCGTAAGCACCAGCGTTCATGGCCAAAGCGCCGCCGAAGCTGCCCGGAATACCGGAGAGAAACTCTAAGCCGCCAATGCCGTTTTTAACGCCCGCAGCAGCCAATGAGCCATTAAGCGCCCCGCAGCCCGCCTCTATATAAATTTCGTCCAAACGTTTGATCTCGGCAAAAGTCTTGCCCAATTGCAGCGTGACCCCGCGCACACCACCATCACGAATAATAGTATTGGCCAGACCGCCGATAACGGTGAGCTCTTGCGTATATTGCAGCAGAAAAACGCGCAAATCCTGCGCATCCGCAGGCTCGAAAAGCAGATCGGCAGACCCGCCGCAGCCAAACCAGCTCTGCGCACCGATGGGGGCGTTTTCTGTGAGTTCGCCGCGAATATTTGAAAATTTAGCGCTCATAAGACATTGATTCTAAAGTTGAATTCTTGTTCGTCATTTCGTTCTCCGTTTTTTGCCGTATGAGGGGGGGCTTCTCTTTAAAATTGTCAATGCGAGCGATGCGAAACAATCCAATGCCAAGAAAATAGATTGCCGCGTCAGCCCTGGGCCTCCTCGCAATGACAATATTTTTACCTTGTTAAAAACCATAGTCTATATTAGGATAAAATTCCTAAAAAATCAAGCCGCGTTCGAGGCTTTACTCAATGCGTCCTCAAGCTGATCCGGCAATGTATAGGCCCAAGCTGTAATATCGCCAGCGCCCATCAGGATGACGAAATCACCCGGGCGGGCAAGCTCGCCGACGATATGCGCTAGATCGGCCTTACTCGGCAAAGCGCGCACATCGCGGTGACCATGGGCGCGAATACCCGCAACCAGACCATCCTTATCCGCGCCTTCAATCGGGCTTTCGCCTGCGGAATAAACATCGGTGATAATCACGCTATCGGCATCATTAAAACAGGTGCAAAAGCTTTCAAATAGATCCTCTAGTCGAGAATAACGGTGCGGCTGCATCACGGCAATTACGCGCCCCTTGGTCGCCAGCAAAGCTTTGCGCGCCGTTTTTAATACAGTTTCGATCTCGGTCGGGTGATGGGCATAATCATCAATAATGGTAATGTCTTTGACCGTGCCTGTTTTTGTGAAGCGGCGCTTAACGCCCGTAAAGCTCTCAAGCCCTTTTTTCATGAGCGCAGGAACCGTGCCCATTTCCTGCGCAATGGCAATGGCCGCTAGAGAATTGAGCACATTATGCTCGCCCAATGCCGGGAGGAAGACATCCTTCATCTCAAGCACCTCGCCGCCATTTTGCTGGGGCGCGATGGTGACATCAAAGGTCGAGCCATCCAGTGTAATATCAATATTAGTGGCACGAATATCGGCCTGCGGATTAAAGCCGTAAGTGATGACTTTTCGGTCTGTAATTTCAGAAATCATGCTCTGCACTTCGGGGTGATCTATGCATAAAACCGCATAGCCATAGAAAGGCAGATTATGAATGAATTGGCGGTACGCCTTGCGGACGCTTTCAAAATCACCGTAATGATCCAAATGTTCCGGGTCCATATTGGTGACAACGGCCACAGTTGCCGGAAGGCGCGTAAATGTGCCATCGCTTTCATCGGCCTCAACGACCATCCAATCGCTCTGCCCCATGCGGGTATTGGTGCCATAAGCATTAACGATGCCGCCATTGATAACGGTTGGATCAAAGCCCGCGCTTTCCAGCATCTGGCCGATCATAGAGGTCGTGGTGGTTTTACCATGCGTACCGGATACCGCTATTGCGCGTTTCAGGCGCATAAGCTCGGCCAACATTTCAGCGCGGCGCACGATAGGAATCTTAATCTTACGAGCGGCGTCAACTTCGGGATTACCATTTTTGATCGCCGAAGAAATCACAACAGCCGCGCAGTTTTCGCCATCGGGCGATACAATATTGACCGCTTCATGACCGATATAAACCTTGATACCTTGCGCTTGCAAACGCTTCACATTGGCGCTTTCCGCAACGTC
>JBBKXC010000333.1:0-4437 GCA_037969275.1 Bdellovibrionales bacterium
GGAACGTCCTGCGCCAGCACGGGCGGGGCACCAACACAACACAGTAGGGATATGCCAAGCAGCAGATGTCTCATTCGCGGTGATACGGATGCCCGGCTATTATTTGCTGGGCGCGGTATATTTGCTCAAGTAGCATAACGCGGGCCAGCATATGGGGCCATGTTTGTTGCCCGAAACTAAGCAAGATAGCGGCTTTATCACGCACATCATCCGTAAGGCCGTCCGCGCCACCAATCACGAATTGAATATGGTTTTCTCCGGAGATTTGAAGTTTACGGATTGTATTGGCAAAATCGAGGGATTTGAGG
Source organism: Bdellovibrionales bacterium (assembly GCA_037969275.1). Classification (GTDB taxonomy): domain Bacteria; phylum Pseudomonadota; class Alphaproteobacteria; order Micavibrionales; family Micavibrionaceae; genus UBA2638. The sequence continues at coordinate 309 of JBBKXC010000333.1, forward strand.
CCATCACCGCGCTCATCCATCACCACCACAAAAGCTTCCGGCACAAGCTTTTCAAGAATTTTTTGTGATTCTTCTTTTTGCGCCTGTTTTGGGTTTTTAGATTTTGATTCGATTTCGTGAATAATAAGAGGCCATGTCATACGCGTTTTGAAATCCTTGCAGAGCTCATACAAGGGACCTTTGGACAATTTGCCCACGACAATTAATTCAACACGTTTCATAGATCCAAGACTAACGCCAAGGAGTAAGGAAGGAAAGACCAAAGCGCAAGATTAGCCGCTTTGCGTTATAATATTTTGCCTAAATAACTTATTAGGCTCCGATGTGGCTTGTTCCGCCTACAACGTTAAATGGCTGATAGGCACACCACATTTTCTCAATATTGTAAAAATCGCGCACTTCTGGCCGGAAGAGGTGGATGATAATATCACCTGCATCAATGGCAACCCAGTCCGACTGGCTAAGCCCTTCAATGCGCACTTCTTTAATGCCGCGCATATTCAGGCGATCGCGAAGTCTTTCCGCCATAGCGCTGACATGCCGTGATGAAGTACCGGAGGCAACGATCATATAGTCCGCAAGGCCCGTCTGCTCGTTCAAAGTGATGGTCACAATGTTTTCTGCCTTGTCTGCGTCGAGAGACTGCTCGACAAGGGTCTTTAGCTCATTTGGCCCAATTGGACCTTCTGCATCAAAATTATGAATGGCTATATTCTCCTTTCAAAGAGTAAATTTTTACCATAAGCATCGCTTGCGCGAACAAGAAAATTCGTGACAAGCATATAGATAAAAATAGAGTGGGTTGGGAGTCTGGCAAGATGTGAAGATGTGCGCGTTTTGCCCTCAAGCTAATCCTCGCTCAACTGTTCCATAGACTTTGAAACTCTTCACATTCATACCTCCATTATAGTATTTTTTGGTCCTCATAGCAAATAACCAGATGTGTATAAGGTGGGGATAAGTTGTGGATAACACTATGTTTGTTTAAGGCTATTACGAATTTCGGTCGACGAAACGTTCACCATTTTCTTTTGCAGCATCCAAAAGGTAGTCCCCGGAATAAGTGGGTAACGCGCCGCGCGATTCACATAGACATGGTGTTGGGCACTATACATCCGCAAAGGGCACTGGCGAATAAGCGAGGTCGCGGGCTTACGGGTAATATGTACGGTTGGTATCTGGCGCAACAATTCTTTCCAGTTGTTCCATTTATGGAGTGTGAGCGCATTATCCATCCCACTAATCCAGACAAAATCCACCTTGGGATGAGTCTTCTTAAGCTTCTTGATTGTTTGATAGGTAATCTGCGTCCCCATCTCCCGCTCAATATCCGAAACAACGATTTTGGGCGTCTGTGCCATTTCACGGCATAGCGCAAGGCGTACATCCATATCGGCAGGCTTATCGATTTTCAAGGGATTTTGAGGCGTAACCAGCCACCAGACGACATCTAGGTGTAATCCTTTTAGCGCCGCCATACTGATATGCACATGTCCCTCATGTGGCGGGTTGAATGAACCACCGAGCAACCCAACGCGCAGCCCGCTCCAGCGATTAGAATCAAGAATTCCAGGTTTTGTAAAAATGCTCGAAAATCCTATAGTTGCCAATTTAAGCTATTAAGGGCGGATTTGCCCTTTACCATGAACAATATACTTGTAAGTACAAAGCTGTTCTATACCGACGGGGCCGCGCGCGTGAAGTTTTCCTGTGCCAATACCTATCTCCGCACCCATACCGAATTCGCCGCCATCGGCAAATTGTGTTGAGGTGTTGTGCATTACAATGCCGCTATCAACATTGTGCAAGAAATATTCTACAGCGGCATTATCTTCTCCAAGAATGCTATCTGTATGGTGAGAGCCATAAGTGTTAATATGGCGCACAGCCTCCTCGGCATTACCGACAACGCAGCAGCTAAGCTTTTTATCCAGATACTCTTTCGTCCAATCCTCGGCGCTGGCCTGAGTAATACGCGCATCCAGCCCTTGCGCAAGTTTATCACCAACAATAGCGCATCCGCCGTCCAGTAAATTTCCGACAATTTTCCGCGCTAAATCAGGCGCAAGGCTCTGGTCAAGAATAAGTGTTTCCATTGCGCCGCATACGCCTGTCCGGCGCATTTTGGCATTCATCGTAACATCCAGAGCAATTTCAGGCTTAACGGATGGATGCACATAGATATGGCACAGGCCCTCAAGGTGGCCGAACACGGGCATGGTCGCCTCGCGCATGACCCGCTCGATAAGCGCCTTACCGCCGCGCGGAATAATAACATCAATAAGCCCAGCCGCGCGAAGCATGCCGCCAACGGCCTCACGGTCACGCACAGGGATCATGCTCACACACGATTGCGGAAGATCGTGCGCTAGTAGCGCCGCTTCAATAAGTGTATGAAAGGCCATCGAGCTTTCAAGACTTTCGGAGCCGCCGCGTAAAATAACAGCATTTTGCGACTTTAAACACAGCGCAGCGGCATCAACCGTCACATTAGGGCGTGATTCGTAGATCATACCCAAAACACCAATCGGAACACTGACGCGTTGAATATGAAGTCCGTTGGGACGCTCGGTCTCCCAAAGTGTTTTTCCAACTGGAGTAGGGAGGTCTTTAACAATCAGTACGCCAGCAGCTATCGCTTTAATGCGCTCATCTGTTAATTTGAGGCGATCAATAAGGGCGGCGCTTAAGCCGGATTTTTCCGCCGCAGCAATATCTTTTGCATTGGCGGCAAGTATGACGGGAATATTGGATTTAATAGATTCTGCCAGCGCACCTAAAACATGATTGATGGTCTTAGGCGAGGCTTGTGACAGGAGAGCGGAGGCCGCCTTTGTCTTTCTCGCCATATCTTGAACGAGAAAGGCAATGTCATCCTGCCCTTCCGTTTCGGATGATGCAGAGGTGTTCATGTTTATTAGTGGAGATTGCCAGCAGCAGAGACTGATTGATCTATCAATTTCTCGCCGGATTTTTTATCCATGTTTTCTTCAATGATGCGGGCAGTGGCCTCGACAGCCAAATTAGCCGCATAAACACGAATTTCCTGAATGGCTTTTTCTTCCATCTGATTAAGGCGCTCTTTGAGCTGTTTTTCACGGCGCTGGAGGCTTTCAACAAGGCCAGCTTCTGCGCCCTTGCGAATCTCTAAGGCATGCTGCTCGGCTTTGGCGATGATGCCTTCGGCTTCTTGCTCGGCATCGCGCTGCTTGCGTTGGTACTGCGCGAGAAGTTCTTGAGCTTCAACGCGAAGACTTTCTGCAGTCTCAAGCTCTGTTTTAATTAAAGTGATACGCTTATCAAGTAAATTAAGCATAGCACTTTTGCCATATTTCACCAAAATAAAGCAGAAAATCAAAAATGAGAAAACCAGCCAGATCATAGAGTCTTCTAAAAATACCATACTCAAATCATCCTTAAATTATGCGGCCTTCTTATTGGCCTTGTTATTGTTTAATGCCTCAACAACACTGCGAGCGCTATTGAGATCTGTTGTGATACCAACAAGCTTCTTAGCAGCCTCGGCGGCAATTTCCGCGGCAATCGCGTTCATATTCTTCATGGCCTCATTTTTCGAGCGCTCAATACGGGCTTCAGATAGCTCCGTTTCTTTTTGTAAGCGATCACGCAGTTCATCTTGTTGCTTCTCTGACTTAACCTTGATGTCTTCTTCGACATCGCGGTAAAGCTTCGTGGCCTTCGAGCGGGCCTTTTCAAGACCAGTTTCATAATCTTCATGCACTTTTTCAGCTTCAGATTTCAAACGTTGCGCTGTATCAAGATCACCCTGAATGTGTTCGTGACGATTTTCCAATGTGTTGGAAAGTGTCGGTAAAACACTGCGGGAAAACAGGAGGTAAAGGGCGGTAAATATAAAGACCAACCAGAATATTTGGCTAGCAAACCATGTTGGGTCTAGCTGTGGTAATCCACCGCTACCATGATCCGCTTCGCTGTCATGATGCGCAACTGTAAAGCCTTCAACGGCATGCTCCAGTTCCGTTTCAATAAGATCATGTTCAATAAGAGCGCCGCTCTCGCCAATCTCGGATGAAAATTCACCGGGAAGGGCATCAGGCGCAATATTATCCGCAGCAAGAACGTCGCCCGCCGTCAATCCGGCGAGCGA
>JBBKXC010000334.1:0-2684 GCA_037969275.1 Bdellovibrionales bacterium
AAATCAGGCTTCAAAGCCTATATAAAATGGACAGATACACCAGCAAAAACTAGAGCCGATGCGCTCGAAAAATTCGCGGATTTACTGGAACATCACCACGCTGAGCTTATGGCGCTTTGCGTATATGAAGCTGGAAAAACCGTGCGTGATGCCCATTTAGAGCTGCGCGAAGCGGTTGATTTCGCCCGTTACTACGCGCAAGAGGGACGCGGTATATTTAACCCTGAGGGCCATAAAATGCCGGGGCCAACGGGAGAGAGCAATATTCTCAGCCATCACGGGCGCGGCGTTTTCGTTTGTATTTCGCCGTGGAACTTCCCACTCGCCATCTTTACCGGCCAAATTACAGCTGCGCTCATGGCAGGAAACGCCGTTTTAGCCAAGCCAGCAGAACAAACATGCGCAGTCGCATGGCGCGCCGTCCAGCTTATGCATGAAGCCGGCATTCCCAAAGACGTTTTGCAACTAGTTCTTGGCGAAGGCGATCTTGGCGCTGCGCTCATAAAACACCCCAAATGCGGCGGCGTTGCTTTCACAGGCTCGACTGAGGTGGCCAAGATTATCCAAAAATCTCTGGCGAATAAGGACGGCCCAATTGTGCCCCTCATTGCCGAAACAGGCGGTCAGAACGCCATGATTGTCGATAGCTCTGCTCTACCTGAACAGGTCGTAGATAGTGTTATCCTGAGCGCCTTTGGTTCTGCGGGTCAACGCTGCTCGGCGCTTCGAATTTTATTTTTGCAAGAGGACATTGCCGATAAGGTCATCACGATGATTTCAGGGGCTATGGAGGCGCTGAACGTTGGACTTCCCGAAAATTTGGCCACGGATATCGGCCCCGTCATTGATGATGCGGCGCTTCAAGGTTTGAAACGACACCGCGAGAAACTTGAGAACATCGGGACTAAAATTGCCGAGATTAACGTTGATCAGGCCCTACTAAAAAGCGGGACATTCTTCGCGCCTTGCGCTTTCGAAATCGACAATCTAAACCTTTTGGAGCGCGAGGTTTTTGGCCCTGTTCTTCATGTCATCCGCTATAAGGCCAGCGAAATTGATGATGTAATAGATCAAATTAATGACACGGGCTATGGCCTTACTTTAGGCGTACACAGCCGCATCGAGAGCTTCCAGCGCAAGATTGTCCAATATTGCCGCGTCGGCAATGCGTATGTGAACAGAGGCATGACTGGCGCCGTTGTGGGCTCGCAGCCCTTTGGTGGTCGCGGACTTTCGGGCACAGGCCCCAAGGCAGGCGGGCCGACTTACCTGTACGCTTTTTCGAGCGAGAAAGCGACCAGCATCGACACCACCGCCGCTGGCGGCAATACGAGCCTTGTGAGCATGAAGGAAGGCCAGTAAGAAAACTTGTTGTAATATTTTGTTACTTCGGTAACTTTCATCAACTAATAAAAAAAGGAAGAACATTTTATGAAAGTTTTACTGGTCGGATCGGGTGGACGCGAACACGCCCTGGCTTGGGCCTTAGCGCAGAGCCAAAATTGCAGCGCCCTTTATTGCGCGCCCGGTAATGCCGGTATTCAAAGCTGCGCCGAGATAGTAGACATCAAGGTCGAAGATATTGCAGGCCTAACGAAATTCGCCATAGATAAAGAAATTGATCTGGTTATCGTCGGACCGGAAGGACCACTCGTTATGGGGCTGGCTGATGCAATCAAAGACGCTGGCATTGATGTTTTTGGCCCTTCTGCCAAAGCCGCGCAGATTGAAGGCTCAAAAGGATTCATGAAGGATTTATGCCAGAAATACAATATCCCGACTGCCCGCTATGGGCGCTTCACTGATTTAGAGAAGGCGAAAGTATTTATTGATAAAAATCCTGTCCCTGTAGTGGTTAAGGCCGATGGTCTGGCTGCTGGTAAAGGCGTGATCATTTGCGCAACCCATGAAGAGGCGCATTTGGCCGCGCAAGACATGCTTTCCGGGCAATCTTTTGGCGATGCTGGACATTCCGTTGTTATCGAGGAGTTCATGGACGGCGAAGAGCTTAGCTATTTCGCGCTCGCCGATGGAAAAACGATATTGCCACTAACCTCTGCGCAAGATCATAAGCGCGCCTTTGATGGCGATGAGGGCCCCAATACTGGCGGTATGGGCGCTTATTCTCCGGCCAATCTCATGGACGCAGAGCTTGAAGAAAAGATCATTCATCGCATCATCAAGCCCACAGTGCAGGCCATGGCCGATGAAGGCGCGCCTTTTACAGGCGTTCTATATGCAGGTCTCATGATCGTTGATGGCGAACCAAAATTAATTGAATACAATGCCCGTTTCGGTGACCCTGAATGTCAGACCATAGTCATGCGCTTACAAGGCGACCTCCTGAGCATTCTACAAGCTGGCGCTCAAGGCCGCCTGTCAGACATTAAAGGTCAGGTGAGCTGGTCTGATAAAGTGTCGATGTGCGTGGTTATGGCCGCCGAAGGTTACCCTGGAACATATGAAAAAAATACCGTTATTAACGGCGCAGATGAGGCGGACGGCGTAGAAAACACTGTGGTTTTCCATGCCGGAACTTCGCGCAATGACAATGGCGAGCTCATTAGTGTCGGCGGACGCGTGCTCGGCGTTACCTCCACCGGAGATAATATCGGACACGCAAGAAGGCTGGCTTATGAGGCTGTTGGGCGCATTGATTGGCCGGAAGGTTTCTGCCGGAAAGA
>JBBKXC010000335.1:0-4254 GCA_037969275.1 Bdellovibrionales bacterium
CAAAACAAAGCCGTGGGCGCGGGCCAGCGGGCCCAAAACGGCGCAAGGTAAGGCGGCCAGTCGTGTGAATGCCACCAAGCACGGGCTGCAGAGTGCGGCGGTATTGGAGCTAAAAGCGCTCTTACGGGCGCAGCGGGATTATGTGGATGCGGTTGTCGGTGCGGGGGTGCGGCGGCAACGGCGCTTGCGGGGCGAAGAGGGGGCGGAAAGCGCAGCGGTTAATGCTGCTTCTGATGCTGTTTCTGTATCTGCCGCCAATATTGCTGTGACGTTTGCGGCGCAGGGGGCGCTTATATGTGGGGGACGGGCGGGAAGGAAGGGCTAATCGGTTGATCTTTGATGCGCCACCGTGAGCGGTACCCAGATGGCTTGGCCGGGGCGGCGGAAATCGCCGAATTCCATATGGACGAGCAGGATTTGGTCTTCGCGCATGACGCTGTCGTAGATTTTGGTTTCGATCTCGCCGAGTTTGACGCCGATGCCTTCGCTGTCGTCGTTTTCATTGGCGCCGATATAGATCTCCCCGCGCTCGACATCGATGCTGGCCCATTGCGGCACGAAATCCAGCGGGGCGCTGTAGAAAAAGGCAAGTTTGTTCTCCGCATTCAGGAGGAGCGTGCCTTTCATTTTTTGCAGCTGTGGGTCGAACATGGTTTTATGGCCTATGGCTTTTTGTTGGGCTTTTGGCTTTTAGTGCTTGGCGTTTGGCAAATGCGTTTGCATTTGACTCTGCCTCTGGCGCTTTTTAGGCGCGGCGTTCCAGCACATATTCCGCAAGTTCCTTCAGCATCTGCGCGCGGCCTTCGAAAATTTTGAGGTGCGATACAGCTTGTCTGACGAGCATTTCGGCGCGTTCTTTCGCGCTTTGTTTGCCCATCGTGGAAACGAAGGTGGATTTTCCGGCCTCTGCATCCTTGCCTGTGTCCTTGCCTGTGTCTTGCGGATCGGCTTCAACGTCCAAAATGTCATCCGTCACCTGAAAGGCGAGACCAAGATCGTGGGCGTAGTTCGTGAGCGCGCGGCGCTGCGGCTCTCCGGCTTTACCGAGAATCGCTCCGGCTTCGCAGGCAAACGCCATGAGCTTGCCGGTTTTCATGCGCTGGAGGCGAGAAATTGTACCAAGGTCAAATTCAGTGGTCTCACCGATAAGGTCGAGCATTTGCCCGCCAATCATGCCGTGACCGCCAGAAGCTTGGGCGAGGGCGCGCACCAATTCACAGCGTACGCGCGGATCTTCATGCGTGTCGCTTTCGGCCAGCACTTCGAAGGCCAGCGTCAGAAGCGCATCACCAGCCAGAATAGCAGTAGCGTCGCCATATTTCTTATGCACAGTAGGCTGTCCACGGCGCAGGGCGGCGTCATCCATTGCCGGCAAATCGTCATGCACCAAAGAATAACAGTGAGTGAATTCCAGCGCGGCAGCAACGCGGCGCGACCGGTTGGTGTCGACATTAAACAAATTGGCAGAATGGATCACCAAAAACGGGCGAAGGCGTTTACCACCAGCCAGCGTTCCGTGGCGCATCGCTTCGTATAGCGGCGCTTCGGGCAAATCGGTTTCAGGCAAAAGCCGCTCGATTGTGCGGTTAACGGAGGATACAACATCATCCATTGCGTGCTGGAGTTCGGGGCCTGCGTCTCTTGGTGATGGTGCCATGAGGATCTTTCCTTATTTGTTATATTATTATTGCGTATCGAGCGGCTGCGTTGCTATGCTGCCATTCTCGGTGATGGTAATTTTCTCAATTTTGGCTTGCGCCTCTTTGAGTTTTTTATCGCAGTGGTTTTTCAGGGCGATGCCGCGTTCATACTGCGCGATAGAATCCTCCAGCTTTGTCTGGCCGGTTTCCAGCGTTTTTACAATGGTCTCAAGCTCGCCCAAGGCGGCTTCGAAGCTTAAGCTCTCGACAGGGGGGGAAGCGCTCATTGTTTGGTCCATGTTGAAAATACTATTCTGTTCTTTATAATCGAGGCTGAGTTTACGGCAGGAACCCTGATTCCTCAAGTCTTTCCTTACGCAGATTGGAAACTATGAACGATAAAATATATAAGACCGACTATGCAATCCCCGAAGACCTTAGGGTTTATGCGATTGGTGACATTCATGGCCATGCGCTGGCGCTTGATAGGATGCATGAAGCAATCTCAATGGATTTGCTGCGTGAGCCGCCTAGGGCCGCGCATATAATTTATTTGGGCGATTATATCGACCGTGGGCCGGATTCGAAGGGTGTTATTGACAAATTATTGCAGCGTTTGGGGCGCAAGGATGGGATTCAGCGCACATTCATAAGCGGTAATCACGAATACGGCATGATAGCATTCTTGCGAGAGCCTGAAGGTTCGCTGGCGCAGAGCTGGTTGGCTTATGGCGGAATTAGTACGTTGAAAAGCTACGGCCTGCATTTTGAGGCCGATGTGATTATTCCAAGCGAATTGCAAAGCGCTGCAGAGCGTCTTCGCACCGTTGTTCCGGCAGAGCACATTAATTTTCTTAGCGGCCTAGCTGGAGCTATTGAGCTTGGGGGATATTTCTTTACCCATGCAGGCGTAGACCCAACAAAACCACTGGCTAATCAAGGCACTGAGGAGCTTATGTTCTCGCGCGAACCTTTCTTAAGCTGGCCAAAGCCTTTGGCAAAAATGGTCGTGCATGGCCATACGATTTCAAAAGAGCCGCAAGTCTTGGCGCACCGGATCGGCGTTGATACGGGCGTTTACCAAAAAGGCGGTAAGCTGAGCGCGGCAGTATTGGAAGGTAATGAAGTCCGATTTTTACAAGTTGAGCCGACTTAAAAATCCAGCGCAACCAAAGCGCCATCCTGACGGTAACCGAAGCCTTTTTTATTGCTCGAATACAATGTTACTGCCGTCTCTGGATTGTCATTAGCGACTTGTATCCCAACAATAGCGGGATGAAATTCTGTAACCTGACGTGGAATCACAATGCTGGATCTGCCGACCATAGTGACCGTTGTGGTCATGTATTGATGTTTCTTATATAGGCTATGATTATCGGCGCATGATTGCTCCGAGCCGTAGACAAGGCCGTTGCCAATTCTATCATTTAAAGCAACAGCAGCGCGGGCCGCTTGTTTTTGGAATTCATTATATGAATTTTCAGATGCAGCAATTTTAAAAACCTTGGAAGGACTGCTATCAAGTTTTTGGCAAGTACGATCCATCGCTTTAGCGTTAAAATGCGCCTTCATAATAAATGGGGTTGCCGCAACGCCTACATATCCTAAGCTAATAGCCATCATGCCGCCGACTGCAACGGCTGCATTTACGTCGTTATTTACGCTCCAATCCAAAAACTTAGTCATTGGATAAAAGAGTGTTTCCATGATTTTCATGAACGTGTCCATGCGCAGCTCCATAATTATTTATTATGGTCATACATGCTGAATATATGGAAATCAAGAAAATTAAGCTAAGCCCAGTTCGCGCTCAAGCGCGCTGCAGAGCATTTGTCCGAGCGTGATGTGCATTTCTTGAATGCGGGCGGTGGTGTCGGAAGGGATGATGAGCAAAGCATCAAGGCCAAGAGCCGGAAGCTTGCCGCCGTCTTTTCCACTTAATGCAACGGTTTTAATGCCCATTTCTTTGGCGGCCTTGAGGGCGCGCAGTACATTTTCGCTGTTGCCCGAAGTCGTAATGCCAATGGCGACATCTTCGGGCTTGCCGATGGCCTCTATCTGGCGAGAGAAAAGATGATCAAAGCCAAAATCATTACCGATGGCCGTTAATGCAGAAGTATCTGTGGTGAGCGCCATGGCCGCAATGGCCTTGCGGTCAGTGATGTAGCGCACAGCAAGCTCTGTGGCTAAATGCTGCGCGTCAGCTGCGCTGCCGCCATTACCAAAAAACATGATCTTGCCGCCAGCGCGAATTGAGGCCGCGCAAAGCTCCAGCATTGTGCCGAACTCATCCATGAGCGTTGCGAAGGTGTCACGCGCGACGTGCTCGTGCTCATCGGCTTCTTCGTGCCAGAAATGTTCTAGATCAAAATTACTCATGGGGTTAAGTGCCGGGCGCAACGGGAACCATATATTTCCGGTTGAATTTTAATTGCTTCTGATCAAGCTGAAAGCCGAGCAGAATCTTATAGCGTTTAGCGCTGTCAACGGTGCGTACAGGAATGATCTGGCGCAAATTCTCATAGTAAGTATGCGTATTTTCATCGCGCTCATAGGTCATGGACGCGCCGAAGACTTCCTTGGCCATGATAACGCCATTGGGGTCTGTGACGGC
>JBBKXC010000336.1:0-14027 GCA_037969275.1 Bdellovibrionales bacterium
ACCGCTTCGGCAACTGTGTTGAATACAGGTAAATCAAGATGCTTTGTATCGCCTTTGCCCGGCGTAACGCCGCCCACCATTTTGGTGCCGTAAGCAATGGCCTGTTCGCTATGGAACGTGCCTTGTGCGCCTGTGAAGCCCTGACAAATAACCCGTGTATTTTTGTTTACTAGAACTGACATGGAAATTCCTTATGTTTTGTGACTTTTAAACTACGTGACTCGCGCGCATGTTGCAACCGCTAAGCGCTGAAATGCCCAGTATTTTTTATCTTATAATGCCTGCGAACTTCGCCATTATTTAGAACGTCACCTTATATTTGTAGACTGTATATGCAATCCTTTAACCATATTTTTCTTGTGTTTAGCTGCTATTTTACGTAAAAAGATTACAGAAAATAAAAAGTCAGGGAAAAAATGGAAAACGCAGAGCTAAAAAGCCATGATATTACATCATATTCAAATATGGCCGGATTATTGGCCGCTTTTCTAATGACCGCCTCACCCACGAGCGCGGAGCCAGAGATTAATACCCCCCTTCAATCTTCGCCCACCGCCACAGTGCAAATATCAGGTTATCTAGACGAATTAAACACCAGAAACGCCCTTTTGGAATTACAATCCTTGCGCGCTCAAAATCCCGATGCACGCCTTCGATTAGAAATCGGCGACACGCGCGGCGGCACATTAGAGAGCGGCTTCGCATTTTCGGATGCCCTCAACAAAATGGGGAATGTCGATTTGGTCTGTCAGGGCAATCTTCACTCAATGGCGGCCAATCTTTTTGTCTCCTATCAGGGGGGTGCGCGGATTGCGGGTGAAGATTGCACCAATTTAATGCTGCATGACATTGTTTACACCATCTCCACCCAAACTATCGGCTCGGCAAGTTTTGTTCGAAGTTACGTAGAAGCCTTGATGGTAAATTTAAAAGTTCCATTCGATATGATGGCACAAGCCACGGCCAATGCTTCAGGAATGTCCGTCCAATCTGCAGAAGCTTTATTTGGTGAGGATTGTCACCTCTCACCAGAAAAGGCGGCAACACTGGGTCTCGTCGATCATTTCGAAAATGGAAGCGCAATGCCAGCGCGCATTAACGCCCCAACGGTTGAAGATGTTTACGATACATGCGGAACAAAACCACTCTCACGCTATTTCGTGTTCACAGATTGGTCACAATATGAATTCAACGGCGTGCCCGCGCCGGAATAAAAAAAGCCGGACAAACGCCCAGCTTTTTTCTTAATCTGATATTCTAAAAAATTAGGCAGCCTTGCTAATCGCTTCTTTCGTTGCGCTTACTACTTTCTCGGCAGCATCGGCCAGATTGTCGGCAGAGATAATCGGCAAGCCTGATTTGGCCATAAGCTCCTTACCCTTTTCAACATTTGTCCCTTCAAGGCGCACAACAAGTGGCACGCTCAAGGAAACTTCCTTGGCCGCGGCAATTACGCCCTCGGCAATAACGTCACATTTCATGATACCGCCAAAGATATTGACTAGAATACCTTTTACGTTTTTATCTGAAAGAATAATTTTAAAAGCCGCTGTCACGCGCTCAGCAGTCGCGCCGCCGCCCACATCACAGAAATTCGCAGGCTCGCCGCCATAGAGCTTGATAATGTCCATTGTCGACATCGCAAGTCCGGCGCCGTTCACCATACAACCGATATTTCCATCTAGGCGTACATAGGAAAGCTCCCAGTTCGTCGCCTCGCGCTCGTTTTCGTCTTCTTCTGTCTCATCGCGCATTGCGGCAATTTCAGGGTGACGGAAAAGCGCGTTCGGGTCGAAATTCATTTTGGCATCAAGCGCCATCACTTCATCGCCCGCCAAAATCATCGGGTTAATCTCCATGATAGACGCGTCAAGCTCAGTGAAGGCTTTATAAAGATTGGTGAAAAACTTCACAGCCGATTTCACAGCATTGCCCTTAAGGCCAAGACCGAAAGCAAGACGGCGCGCGTGGAAGCCGCTCATACCAGAGGCAGGGTCAACGCTTACTTTAATAATGGCATCAGGATTTTTATGCGCCACTTCTTCGATATCCATACCGCCCTCTGTGGACACCATGAAGGTTACGCGCGATGTTCCGCGATCAAGTACAACAGAGCAGTAATATTCTTTGGAAATGTCCACGCCGTCTGTCACGTAAAGGCGCTGCACTTCTTTACCCTCGGGGCCAGTTTGTTTGGTTACGAGCGTTTTACCCAGCATCGCCTCGGCGGCGGCCTTAACATCGTCAATCGACTTACAAAGGCGCACACCGCCCTTGCCTGAAGGATTATCTGTGAAATGACCCGCGCCGCGTCCACCGGCATGGATTTGCGCCTTTACGACCCAAAGCGGCCCCGGCAGTTCTTCGGCAGCCTTCACAGCCTCTTCAACGCTCATCGCAGCAATGCCTTTTGGCACGGCGACGCCGTATTTTATCAATAAGTCTTTGGCCTGATATTCATGGATATTCATGGATGATGCGCTCTCTTTTGCGTGTAGTGAATTTTATTACCAATGTTTTACCACCTTGCAAGCGCCTTGCAAAGCCCCAAGGTATTTTTATTCCCTCAACATTTCATTGAAATATTAAGAGGTTTTTAACCATTCTCAACTATTATGTGAAGCAACAGCAGGCTTCGTCGCAGCGTTCAATTTTGACGAAAGACCTGAAATCCCTTATAATAGGGGCAATAATAATAAAAAATTATAAGACGGGCAAACCGCGGTAATAGATGGTAAAGGGTATAAAAAATGGGTCACTCAACGCCCGAAGGTGTAACTGCTAAAATTAATGAGAACAAACCAGTCGAATCACGACTGGCCGACTTGCCCTCATTTGACTTAAACGAAGAGACGCTTTCGCCTTCGATAGAAATTTTCCTACAAGATTTAGATACTTACGCGCAATCAGGCCCCGAAGGTGCCACTTTTGCCGCAGGTCTTATCCGTGAAATTTATGACGTTACCGGCATTATAGAGAACAACCCCGATGACAGCGCGCTTGGCGCTTCACGAGTGGACGTCCTTAATGCCGCCGTACAGAGCAGCAACGCCCCCGCAGAACTAAAGGCCGATGCCCAAAATATTTTTGGCAGCGATGAAAGTCAACAAACCCTCCTGCAAATTGCCAGCCTTGCCCGAAGTGGCAGCGGCCTTGTGGAGCGTTTTGGCAGCGAAGGGGATTCAGAAACAGAAAAAGAGCGCCGCGACCGTGAAGATTTCGCAATGGCTGCGGCAGAAGCTGGGCGCGCCGCAGCGGCCAGCGCTATCGCTGGAGTATTCGCAGGGCACCGCCAAGATTTGGACGAAGCCGGAAGAAGATTAAGGGAGCGCCTTGCCACTGGCAAAGATGATACGGCAGCGCTAAAAGCTTATGCCGATGATGTTTTGCCTGTTGCAGAAGAGGCCCTTGCCGAGGCCAATAAAGTAAACCCAGATCATCCTGATGACAATTTGGATGCAACACTAGCAACTGTTGATCAAGAAATGATTGGTCAAGGTATAAGTGATCCTGCGCAACGTGAAGTCGTGATTGCAGAATTAAGAAAGGCACTAGATGGAAACGTTTTGGGTCTTAGCGCTGATGTCAAATTAGGAAGCAGTTCAAACGCGTCACTTATCACTAGGCTGGGGCTTGGGATTACTCCAGCGGAAGGCGAAACTGTCCAACTCGATACCAAGGCCGATATTGAGAGACTTATTGCCGAGGGAAATGCACGGTTTGAAAGCAGCATGGAAGCCAGTGAGTTGGAATTAGCCTCACTTGAACAAAGCATCACCGATTTGAGAGCGGGCATTGCGGATAATAGACTTGCAATAGATAACGCCCTTGGTATTAGAGAAGCGGTAGAAAGCGCAAAAACACTCAATGAGCAATCCGCGACATTAGATGAACTTACAACGCAGCTGACTAACCAGAAAGAAATATTGCAACTTCAAAAAGATGTTCATGGCTTAACGTCAGAATATACAAAAGCACTGTTGGATAAACTCGACAGCCCAGCCGATATCGATACGAATTTTCTTAAGCAAGCCATCATTAATACCCCGCGAGAACTTGCGCTTAAATCTCAGGAGCTTTTAGAGCGAACTGGTAATGAAGGTAATGACCCGATCAGCCTTATGAAGGCTATGGCGCAAGACCCTGATAATGGCTTATCCGATGATAAGAGACAGGAAATAACCCAGTTTTTGAGTGACCTCGAAGGCGCCGGAAACGAAATTAAAAACATCGCGGAGCTACAGGCTAAAATCGAAGAGCAACGTGCTGCGTTAGAAGAAGAGCGCGCCATTGTTGAAGAGAGAATTGTCGATTACGAACAAAACTCGGGCGGAGATTTTTTAGTACCCAGAGGACCTGTAAACGGCAGAGTTAGCCCGATGATGGCAGCCGCCAACGATCCCGATGCTTTAGGCACGCAGTCATATTACATTGAAATGGCCGAGAGAAATACCGAAAGAGAAATTGCAGAATTAGAACAGCAAATGGCCGAAGCCCAGCAACGTTACAACGATCTGGTGGGTATAGAGAGCGATGACACTGCAGAAGTAGCTGTCTCTGCTGCGCTGGCCGAAGATTTAACAGATGCCCCTGCGCCAACGCCGCCAACCAATACACCAACGCCAAAAGAATTGGCCGAGACAATCCTTGCTGGCCGCGACCAAATTAGCGCCTTGGAAATTGCCGATTACTTAAAAGCAGAGCTTAACTTGAGCGGCGCTGAACTTGACCTCGCCTTGCACGATGTTGCCGCCGAATTTCCTGAAAATGTTAATGTTACTGATTTGCCTTATACAGCGCTCCAAGTTGACTTATACGCCGATATGCCAGAGCCCGTTGCCATGGCAAGCGCAGAGCCTGAACCAGCGCAGCCACAACCATCCCCGCAAGATCCGGAGAATAATAATCCTTCAATAAATCCTGTTGTTGTCGGCCCTATGTCGTAGCGCGCGGAAATTTGACGATTGCCCAATTTTTTTGTATACTGGGCTTATAAATATAAAAACTGAAAACAGTTTAAAAAGTATTAGAGAGTGTGACATATGAGTATCAATCGAGACGAAGATATCGTCTTTCCAGACCCTATCAATGGGCATATAACAAAATTCGATCCATCCGAGCATGAGAATTTTCTCATTATGATGCTGAACAGCCTTTTGGTGCAATTCGACATCAATGAAGATTACGATCCTGCTGTGCGCCGCAATGCGGTTTATAACCTTTATGGATTTGACACCAGATCCGATTCAGATAAAGCCAGCGTTGAGTGGTCAAAGGTTGCGCATGGCAATGCCCCTGACGTTAGAGATAACCGCAACGACCCTATGCTTGCTTCCGCCGCCAATTATACAAGCGCACCTAATGAGGGAATGCGTAAAGTTTACAGAGCAGCTGATGGCGTTTACCGTCATGCGCTTGAGGAATCTTCCGCCGCGGCGCGCGATAGTTTTGGCAGAGCCGCCGCCGAGCCTGTAACAATAGATGTAGCGCCGGAAGCTCCAGCAATCGACACCTCTTACGATACACGCTTTGCAGAAAATAATGACGCGGGCCTCGCATTACCAAGACCCGCGTAAATTTACACTTAAAAAAATATTTTAGCTTAAGCGGCTTTGCTCATTCCGAAGAGATGAGACACAGCGGCGCTTTCCTCGCGAAGTTCTTTTTCGGTCGCATCAAGGCGGCTTTGTGAGAACGCATTAATCTCCAGCCCCTGAACGATTTCATATTTACCGCCAGAGCACGTAACCGGATAACCAAAAATGATACCCGGCTCAACGCCATATGACCCATCGGATGGAACAGCCATAGAAACCCAATCACCTTTAGGCGTACCCAAAGTCCAATCGCGCATATGATCAATTGCAGAAGACGCTGCAGACGCCGCGGATGAAAGCCCGCGCGCCTTAATAATGGCCGCGCCGCGCTGCTGCACCGTAGGGATGAATGTCCCTTCATACCAGCTTTGGTCAATAAGCGACATCGCCTCTTTTCCATCAACTTGCGCATTATGCAGGTCAGGATATTGCGTGGCGCTGTGATTACCCCAGATTGTCATTTTGGTGATGTCGGCATTGTGCTTGCCCGTTTTCTCGGCGAGCTGTGATAAAGCGCGGTTATGATCGAGACGCACCATAGCGGTAAAGCATGACGGGTCAAGATCAGGCGCATTTTGCTGCGCGATCAGCGCGTTTGTATTGGCCGGATTTCCAACAACCAGAACTTTTACATCGCGCTTCGCATGATCGTTCAGCGCGCGGCCTTGTGGTCCGAATATGCCCCCATTAGCAGTCAGGAGATCGGAGCGCTCCATGCCCTCTTTACGCGGCATCGCCCCGACAAGGAAAGCATAATCAACATCTTTAAAGGCAACATTCGGATTGTCAGTTGTTACGACGCCCGCCAATGTCGGGAACGCACAATCGTTGAGTTCCATCACCACGCCATCTAGCGCGCCAAGCGCTGGCGTAATCTCAAGAAGCTGAAGGATAACGGGCTGATCTGGCCCCAGCATCGCGCCAGAAGCAAGGCGGAATAACAAAGCATAACCAATCTGTCCGGCGGCGCCAGTGACAGCAATTCTTATGGGTGATTTCATGGGAAGAACCTTTCTAATGGATGGAATAAAAATCCCTAGAAACATAGCACGGTTATGAGGAAATTCAAATTACAAGCAGCCACATTTGACAGAATAACGAAAATATTATACCAGTTGCATATGAGTGAATTCGGAAACAAAAAAACCTTAAAAGATCTCTACGATCTTGGCCGCCTTACAGGGTTGCAAACCCTTTGGTGGCGCGATATTGGCGGCACCAAATACAACCCTGTAGAAGTCACCATAACCGATACGGAGCAAAATCCGCGCGGCACTTACTGGATGTGCGATATTGATGAGGTTTTCAATGAGGGGCTGCAAAAAGGGGATACAGCGCTTACAAATCCGAACCTTCCTGTCTTGAAAAAAGCCTTTGCAGAAATGGCGGCGCTGAGAAAAAGCGTTGGCCAAGAGTCTTACAAACCGTCAAAAGCCTTTGTTCCTAAAGAAATCAGCGCCTTATTTGCACCAGAAAACACCTAATTAACGCGACTTCTTAAGCCCTAAAAACTCAAGCTGCCAATTGATGTCCTCTTCGGGCATCGGGTAATCGGTACCTTCGCGCGGATAAATGAGCTCCTTAGGCGGGATATGCGCCATCTCCTGCTGAAGTTGTAACGCCATACGCATAGAAAGCCCAGCGTGCCAGCTCACGGCCACAATTGGCTTGGGCGCTTTCATCTCGAAAATACGGTTAATGTCCTCTGGCGTTGTTTTGGCCATCTTGGCCAGCGCCGCGTTCACAAAATCACGATCGCGCATAGCCAGTGCGTCAGAGAGCGTTTCTTCTGTCAGGTTCCCCTGTTTCAGAACATCGTTCAAACGTTCGTTCACGTCTCTGTCGTCTTTTTCTTCCTCATTGGCAAAATCCATACGGCGGCGAAATACGGCGGCGACCTCTTCGGCCAGATCAGGCTCGATATCTTCACGTGACAACAGAACATCACGCACTGAAGCATCTACAAATTTGGCAAGTTCTTTCACTATTGAGGCCGGCAATTTTGTCCGCATCGCCATCGGTTTATGCCATTCGGGAAATTCTCGAGCGCGGCTAACCACTTCTTGCAGCACATCGTCATCCATTTGCGCGCCATCATTGGCAAGCAGCGCCTTTCCGGCGGGGCGGTCATTCGTTTCGATGACAGCCAGTGATAATGGCGCGCTCAGCACTCTGCGCTCCGCAATGGCTTCAATCGCCCAGCTTGCGGGGTGTGCGCGTAATATATTGAGCAAATCCGCATCGGATAGCGCGGCGCAAAAACGCAAAATAGGTTCTGACACCTCGCGCTCTACGTCCTGCGCCAATTGGGCGGCAAGCTTAGGCGGGGCATGAGCGTGATCTTTAAGTGTGCTGGAGAGCGCAACGCGCACCTTCAAAACTTCATCCAGCGCCAGTGTTCCCAAAGCCTGCACGGCAAAGGCGTATAACTGGCTGTGCTTGTCCTGCGATAGATCTGGTAATAAATCCATGAGGCGCGCCGCCAAGGCTAGGCGCACGTCTTGGTCTTGGTCTTGCGCCAGAATGCCCGAGGCGTGCATCGGCATGGACGCATTTTCGGCCACGGCCTTGCGCACTTTCGGGGATGGGTCTGATTCCGCGAGATAATACAAAATTTCTTTTTGGGTCTTCGTGTTCTTCGCCAAGGTTAAACGCTCCTTTTCATTGGCAGACTTAATTTTATCGGCCTCCAACTCATAGCCCTCACCTTCGCCAGAAGGACCCTTTCCTTTCTTCTTGCCTATAATATTTTTTACAAAGGTGATCATTGCAATTTTCGTACCATTTTGTTGACACGCCTTCTCATCGAAGACCTATCCTTAGGATGCCACAAAATGATTTAGGTTCAATAAATTTTATTGCAAGTGCAGGTTTAGCGCCAGCTTGAGCTTATTTAAGCTTGTTCAAGGAGACACTCTTGCGGCCCAGCGCCATCTGGTTTGCGTGAGAGATCAGCTTCTTTAGCGCTTTGACGATCAAGATAGCCGAGCACATACGTCCCCCAGCCCGTGAGAGAAAGCTCACCGCTATCTCCGCGGCTGACCAGCATCCGGTCAACGAGATAACGATCGGTATTGGCATTGTTCTCCATAAAAACGCGGCTGAGTGAAGCCAAGGACTTTACGTTACCGCCCTTTGGAATAACCTCATTATCCGCTATGCGGCGAAGCCCCACATGCACCTTACCGCGCCCCTCATACCCATCGGCAAAGGTATCGGCCACCTCATGCACTGATTTGAGCAAGGCTAGCGTTAAAGGGCGGGTTCTGGAGAGCTCTTCAACAGCCAAAATCAGATTACGCTGGATATCGTAGCGCACGGAATCCGAGCAAAAAGCAAGAGTTCGGTTAAGGCTTCGAAGATTTTTGACAATATTGTTATCGCCGTCATCTTCCACAATAGAAGTGTGCATCATAATTAATTCCCTGTTTTATTTTTTATCGCCCATCCTTGGCGAATGAACATTTTATGCGAGAATAAACCAAGAATCAGGTTTTGGCAAAAACCTTACTTTGTGCGCTGCATATAGTCAGAAGACTGCATTTCCATCAATCTGGAAATGGTGCGTTCGAATTCAAAGGAATGGTCGTGCCCTTGATAAAGCTTATTTGGCGGTGCATCGGCTAGAACCACAATATTTGTCCCCGCTTCGTAAAGCGCATCAATCAAATTCATCAAGCGCTTGGCCTCATTTCGACGGTCATAGCTCATTTTGGGAACGCCTTCCAGAAACACAGTTCTGTAGCTCTGCGCGATCTTAATGTAATCCTCTGCCCCGTGCGGTTGCTCGCAAAGCTGGGCAAAGGTAAAGCGCGCGGCGCCGTTGGCTGTGGCCTTTACCGGAATTTTGCGCCCCTTTACCTCCAGCACATCCCCGGCAGGCGCAGCCCCCTCGGTCAATGTAGAAAAGACATGATCAACTTTTGCTTTCATGATGTGATTGAGCGGGAAGAAATACACGCCCTCTTGCGCCAGCGTTTGCGCGCGGTAATCGTTTTCGCTATCCAGATGCACCATATCCAGCTTATTTTTTAAAAGCTCGATAAAAGGCAAGAAACGGTCGCGCTGAAGACCGCCCTCATAGAGTTTATCCGGCGGCCAGTTCGTGGTCGCAACAACCACTACGCCACGGTCAAATAGCGCCGTAAACAGACGCCCTAAAATCATCGCATCGGCGACATCTGTCACATGAAATTCATCAAAGCATAGCACGCGGCTGCGCTCGGCAATGCGCTCGGCAAGCAAAGGCAGCGTTGCATCCACCCCTTCGCGGATACCGTCATTTTCTCTGCGCGTATGGATATAATCATGCACATCAATCATGAATTTGTGAAAATGCACACGGGTCTTGCGGATACCCTCCGGCAAGCAGGCATAGAACATATCCATGAGCATGGATTTACCGCGCCCTACCCCGCCAAACATATAAACGCCTTGCGGCGCTTCTTTTTTCATTTGGCCAAGGCCGGTTATTTTCTGGAAGAAGTTTTTGGGCTGTGCCTCATGCGCCACCATCAATTCCTCATAAAGCCGCTGCAAACTCAGCACCGCTTTTTCTTGCTCCACATCGGGACGCAAGCGCCCTTCCGCAAGGCGGCGCTTATATATCTCCATAGGCTCAGGCATCACTCGCCTTTTTTTTCGTATTCATGCGAATGAGCACAATAGAAATCTCGTACAGCGCCAAAATCGGCAGGGCGAGCATGACTTGCGAGATTACATCAGGCGGCGTCAGGAAGGCGGCGACTACGAATACAACAATGATGGCGTATTTACGCATACTGGCCAGCCAATCGGCGGTGATAATGCCTGCCCGCCCCAAAAGCGTGAGCAGCACAGGAAGCTGGAAACATAACCCAAAGGCAAAAATAAGCGTCATAATGAGATCCAGATATTCACTCACCCGCGCCTCTAATTGAATGGGCAACACTGTTTCGGAGCTGCTGGTCTGGAAGCTCAAAAAGAAGGGCCACGCCATCGGCAAAACCACAAAATAGACGCATGCCCCGCCGAGGAAAAACAAAATAGGCGTCGCCATCAAGAACGGTAGAAAAGCTTTGCGCTCGTTCTTATAAAGCCCCGGCGCAACGAACAGCCATATCTGCGTGAGCAGCACAGGGAAAGTCAGAAAAATTCCGGCAAAAAAGGCCACTTTCATATAGGTGAAAAACGCTTCCGTCAGGCCGGTATAAATTAGACGCTGCGAGCCATGTTCACCCATGGCCTCGGCCAAGGGACGTACGAGAAAACCGTAGATATGCTCGACAAAACCAAAGCAAGCGGCCGTGCCGATCGCCATCGTCAAGATAACCCAGATAAGGCGCTTTCGCAGCTCAATCACATGTCCCATCATTGGGGATTTTGCTTCTTCGGGTTCAGGCTGCGTTGTCATCATCCACCTCTGTTTTTACAATGGGCGGTGCGGCCAAAGCCTCGTCCTCATCCGCATCTTCATATAAATCCGGCGCTTCGAAATTCACGGATCTTCCGATATCTTTCATATCGGCATCCTTCATGAAATCATCGAATTGCTGCGTCAGGGCAAATTTAATGTAATGTAGGCGGCGAACAACGCGGCCAAGCCCATACATGAGATTGGGCAATTCCTTTGGTCCGATGACGACAACCGCCAGCGCAATAATGAGTATGAGTTCAGACCATCCGAAATCAAGCATGGAATGCGTCCGTTTTTAAGAGTTAAGTATCGCTTTTCTCGCTTTTATCGGCGACAGATTTAGAGGGCTCTTCATCTTTCAAACCTTTTTTGAAAGACTTAATGCCTTTGGCGAGATTTTCGGCAATGACCGGAACGCGGCCTGCGCCGAATATAACGACCACAAGTAATATTACGATCAGAATTTGCCAGATGCCGGGTGTCATGTTTTTTCCTTAAGGTAAAATTAGGAGGCCGCTTTGGCCATCAAGTAAAAAATCAGTAATTATCAGCCTCATCCCCAAAGCCCTCGTCATTTTCTTCGTCTTCAACAGCGGAGAAAAGATCGTTGGCGGCGGGAAGCGCGTCAATAGCTGGGCGGCGATCCAAAAGGCCGGACGCCTTCAAATCATCTAAACCCGGCAGATCCATAATAGAGGAAAGCGAGAACTGATCAAGAAATTCTGGTGTCGTAACCCATGTTAGTGGACGTCCAGGCGTCTCGCGCCTGCGTCCCGGCTTTACCCACTTGGCTTCTATCAATGCGTCCAGCGTGCCTTTATGCGTGGCAACCCCGCGGATATTCTCGATCTCAGCGCGCGTGACAGGTTGGTGATACGCAACAATCGACATTGTCTCCAGCGCAGCGCGCGACATTTTGCGGCTTACATTTCTCTCCAGCGCCAGCGCATCGCCAAGATCAGGCGCCGTACGAAACGCCCAGCTATTCTCCATATCAACAAGCTCGATACCGCGCCCTTTGTAATCTTCCTGCAACGCCTTGAGCAAGCCGCCAATATCCGCGCCTTCCGGCATACGCTCATGCAAATCCTTCGGAGCTAAGGGCTCGGCCGAAGCAAATAACAAAGCCTCTAATATGCGTTTGTGCTCATTGTTCATGGCTTTTCTCTACTCCACATTCTCTTCGGCGTAAAGGCCGCGCATATAAATGGGACGAAACGGTGCGTCTTGTTTTATCTCGAGCTTGCCCTGCTTTACAAGTTCCAGCCCCGCCGTAAAGGTGGAGGCCAGCGCCGAGCGGCCGTAAATGCGATCAACGATACGCTCCGGCATGAAACTCTGGAGCGTCGCCCAAACACTACTCACGCCTTTGCGCGGCAGATTTCCGAGCATCTTTTTCAGGCGGCTCATGGCATCTTCGGTGCTCATCACATTGAATTCGGGCAGATCATAATGCTGCTCATCCCCGCGGCGCTTGATATCGCCATACGCACTCAACAGATCATAGAGCGATGCGTCCCAGCGCGTTTTTGTTATGATCGGCAGCCCTTCCGGCTGACCGCGCGTAAAGATATCTTGTCCCAATTGCGGGCGTTTCATCAGCTCACCGACTGATTTTTGCATTGCTTCCAAGCGCTTAAGCTGGAATTGCAGCGCATCGGCCATTTCCTGTGCGCTCGGCTCTATACCATCATCGGTTTTTGGCAGCAAAAGCCTTGATTTCAAATAGGCCAGCCAAGCCGCCATTACCAGATATTCTGCCGCAAGTTCAAGGTTCAGCGCCTTAGCACGCTCGATAAACACCAGATATTGGCGCACAAGCTGGAGAATGGAAATCTTCATGATGTCCACTTTTTGGTTACGGGCGAGCTCGAGCAAAACCTCAAGCGGGCCTTCATAACCATCGATATTCAATAAAAGCTGATCTGTCTCGTCCGCAATTTGATTAAGCGGCAAACGTGGCGGGTCTTCTTTAAATTCTGCCTTGCGAGAAGTTTCCGTATTCATGCGGCCACTTTCCCTAATCTCGCGGAATTTTGCAAGCGTTTCATTGATTTTTCGCTGATTTTAGGGGTTTTTTGCGCAATTTTGAGCATTAAATCCATATCGCCGCAGCAATGGAGCGCCAAATCGCACCCAGCCTTAAGTGATTCCGCCGCCATTGCCGCCGCATCGCCGTAGGGCGCCAAAGCTTTCATATCCAGATCATCACTTATTAATACGCCCTCAAAACCAATGTCCTTACGAATAACATCCTCGATCATGAGGCGAGAAATTGTCGCGGGTTTATCGGCGTCCAGCGCGCTATAGGTTACATGCGCGCTCATTGCCCAAACCGATTTTCCGACATCACTAGCGGCAATATCCGCAAAAGGTTTGAAATCGGTCTTGCGCAGTGTTTCGGCGTCCGTATCCACAACCGGAAGCTCGAGATGCGAATCGGCGGCGGCGCGTCCATGGCCCGGAATATGCTTGATAATCGGTGTCACGCCGCTCGCCAGATAATGACGGCACACGCTAAGCGCCAAGCGCGACACAATTTCGGCCTTATCGGAAAAGGCACGATCACCAATAATTTCATGCGTTTCAGGCGAAAGTACATCGACAACAGGAGTGCAGTTCACATTAATCCCGCAATCTTTTAAATCTTGAATCATTTGCAGCGAATTAAAGCGCAGCGATTCCAGCGCCGCCTCTTTATTTGTCTCCGCCGCCAAACCAAAGTCTTGCGCATTCGGATAGGCGCGCCAATTAGGCTTATTTAAACGCTGCACGCGCCCGCCTTCTTGGTCAATCAGGATCGGGCAATTCCGCCCCAATAATTCTCGCAGGGAATTGGTGAGCGCCAGCACTTGATCGGGGCTGTCTACATTGCGCTTAAAAAGGATAAAACCGAAAGGATTGCTGTCTTTAAAAAAGCGGCGCTCCTCACCCGAAAGAGTCATGCCAGCAAGACCGTAAATGATCGCGCTGGCATTATTATCGAGGTCGAAGGCGTTGTCTCTAGCGGACAACAAGGCACCCACCGGGCTTTT
>JBBKXC010000337.1:0-11554 GCA_037969275.1 Bdellovibrionales bacterium
CCGGTCGGGAGAATGAAAATACCGCGCGCGGCTTCTTTTTCTTCCGGGAAGCCAATGGCGAATTCGATAACGCGCTGGCCTGATTCTTTCATGTCTTGGCGTTGGTAAATTTCACAAACGCCGCGCTTGTTTTCTTTTTTTACATCGCCTTCTTCGTTACAGCGCACTGCCCATGCTGTTTTGATTTCAGAAACATCGGCAGCCTTAGGCTCACCTGCTGCTGGCTGGATAGAAGCGACATCTTCTGCGTTGGCGCTTGGGCCGAAATATTGGAAACCTACAAAACCAGCCAGAGCCAAGATCAGCACGGCGGCGATTAATTTTACATTCTTATTCATAAAGTTACTCCTTAAAAGATCACGTCTATATAAGAGTGGTGCCCGGGGAGAGAATTGAACTTTCGACACGGGGATTTTCAATCCCCTGCTCTACCACTGAGCTACCCGGGCCCGTGGAAAACGATCTTAAGGCTTATAAAATAACTTTCCCGATATGTCCAGTATTTTACATGGCTCATTACAGAAAAATATTACCCTCAATGCGCTCCTCCAAAGGAGGGGTACGGCGTTTGCGGGTTAGCTCCATCAAACCGAGATTGGTAATGCCGTGCATCTGTACGGTGCAAGGGTCCTGCTGAATACCTTTTTCAACCGCGGCAATAAGCTGGCCTTCCGTCTTTTTGTTCTGCGCCTTCAAAAAATCAATGATGATGATGCCGCCAAGATTGCGCAGGCGTATCTGGCGCGCTATCTCGTTCGCCGCCTGAATGTTGATATCAAGGCTAGAGCCCTTGTCGCCGCCGCGGTTCACATCAATGACGGTCATCGCCGCAGTTTGCTGGACAATAATATTCCCGCCGCCCGGCAGCAGCATATAAGGCTGGAAGAGGTCTTCCATCTGCCCCATCACATCGCGGTAATCAAAGAGCGCAAAGTCGATCGAAGCATTATCCAGCTCCACCGGCATAATTTTGGTGACAAGATCGGGCGCGAAGATTGTGCACCAATCCTCAACAGCCGTGTAATGATCCATGATAACGACCTCAATGCGGTCAATCTGCTTGCTGGCGTGATCGCTCAGCGTGCGCTGGATAGCGTCAGGGCCGATCATGATCAGCGCGGGCTCACTGCCCTCGAAATAGACGCTCATCTGCTCCCAAGCTTCTTTGAGAATCTTGCCCTCGCGCACCAATATGTCCGTTTGCGTATCCGCCGCGGAAACCCTGAGGATACAGCCGTGAATATCAGACATATCGCTCATCATTTGCTTAATTTTGATCCGCAAGCCCTTATCGCGAATTCGCTGTGATATGCGGTTATCATTCATTGTTGCCGAGAAAATGACATGGCGACCGGGCAAGGTGATATCCATGCTCATGCGCGGCACTTTATTCTCGTAATCGCTATCTTCTTTGGGCATATAGGCCATTTTAGCCTGAACGGCAATCATGTCCCCGCCTTGGAAACGCTTACCAATCGGAACGTCGCCGCCCTTTTTAAACGTCCCGTCCTCATTTTGAACGCGCACATCCTGATTATAAAGAATGCCGACATTATCGCCGTCCAGATCGAGATATACGGCGTCCAGTGCCTTATCAATCGTCTTAACCTTCGCCCAATACACAGAGCCCCAGCGCACTTCTTCCGAAATAGGATCTACCTCAAGCCCGTCCAAACGGCCGTTATTGAGCGTGGCAACCCAAATGCTGCCTTCCAGTTCTTCGATGAGGATGTCTAATGCCATAGGAATGATATCGGGTTAATTTTTAAAGAGTGTAACATGAAGTCTTAAACCTTTATAGAGAGGATTAACAGGTTATAGCATTTTGTTTTCATTGAACTTTTAGACTTCTTCTTTTCGTTCCGGCTTTAATAGGGTGTGGGGGCTGCGCCCTCAAATCAGACTGAAATACACTCTTTTACTACAGGAAAAAATTCACAAAATGTCGAGGTTATTATGCACTAAAGCGAGCGCTCTCAAAAAGCCGCGTCACATCAAATAGCGATAACCCGACAACATTGGAGTAAGAGCCACTCATAAATTTGATATAGCTGCTGGCCAGCCCTTGGATAGCGTAGCCGCCCGCCTTGCCGTTCCATTCACCGCTGGCGATATAGCGCTCGATTTCACCCTTGGACATGCGCTTGAATTGCACAGATGTATCACAGAGCCGCGTTCGAATTTGTCCATCCGGCGCAATCAAGGCAATGCCGCCATAAACATGGTGACGACGACCGGAAAGCATTTCAATACAATGACGCGCATAAGCTTCATCTTCGGATTTATCCAGTAAACGACGCCCACACGCTACAGTGGTATCGGCCGCCAAAACATAGCAATCAGCATGCGTTGCTGCAACCGCCCGCGCCTTTTCAATGGCAAGCCGCAGCGCAAGGTCTTTGGGGTGTTCAGCCTTCAGGGATGATTCGTCAATATCGGCGGGAATTATAGCATCCGGCGTAACGCCGATCTGCTTCAGAAGCTCAACGCGCCTCGGGGAGGCCGAGGCGAGGATCAGTTTATTTTTCACGGAAAATAATGCGGCCTTTGGAAAGGTCATAAGGTGTCATCTCAACAACGACAGTATCACCTTGCAAAACGCGGATGCGGTTTTTGCGCATTTTACCGGCCGTATGGGCCAGAATTTCATGGTCATTTTCCAGCTTTACGCGGAACATAGCGTTCGGGAGAATCTCGCTCACCACGCCTTTGAATTCGATAAGTTCTTCTTTAGCCAAGTTTAGCTCCTTCGGGATTAAGTCAAAAAGATTATCTTTTCTATACTGATTGCGCTTAGCAATCAAGCCTTATCGCCAGATGAGCGCCTTGCTCTCATGCAGCGCGCAGATCAACGTAAAGAGCCGCCTTGCCGTTACATGATCCATATCAATCTTATCGCTCAGACGCTCCAGCAATAGATCTGCGCCCTCATTGTGCAAACCACGCCGCCCCATATCAATGGCTTCGATTCGCGAGGTGCGTCCATCGCGCATCGCATCATCATAGCTACTGACGATCATGAAATAGTCCTGAATCAGGCGCTTATAGGGTTTTAGCGATAGAACCAGCATCGGAATAGGCTCACCATTCGCGTTTTCCATCTCGATAACAAGACGGTTATCCTGAATAGAAAGCGTCAGCGTATAGGGCCCTTGTGCATTTTTGAGAGGCTGGAAATAGCTGTCCATTTGCAAATCATGGACCGCGGCGCGGCGATCAATCTCGATCATCGAGACGCCAGATTCATTGGCAGCCATTGGAATATTAATTTTACTAATCGTGCTTTTGCCCTCAACGACGTGCGGCGCTTGTCCCATAACCCTAGCGCCCGTCTACGGCTTTGCGAAAACGCTCAACCCATTCATTGATCGTATCGGGACGATTTTTTTGCGCCGCGCGGTTCACAATCAATCGTGACGATACGTCCAGTATCGCTTCAATCTCACATAAATCATTGGCCTTTAATGTTCCGCCCGTTGAGACCAGATCAACAATGCGGCGGGCCAAGCCTAAAGTCGGGGCAATTTCCATCGCCCCGCTAAGTTTAATACATTCAGCCTGCACACCAATTTTCGCGTAGTAACGCTTTGTAATATTAGGATATTTTGTGGTTATGCGCATATGGCTTGCGCGATCATTGGCCACAGCCTCACGGTCTTCGTTCATACAGGCCAGCGAGAGGCGGCAACGGCCAATAGCGAGGTCTATCGGGGCGTAGAGCTCGCTATAATTGAATTCCTCAAGCGCATCATTGCCCACCACACCGAGATCAGCCGCGCCATAAGCAACAAAAGTCGCCACATCAAAAGCGCGAACGCGTATAATATCAAGATCTTGGCGATTGGTTTTAAACTGAAGCTTGCGGCTTTTGCTATTGGAAAAATCATCCTCGGGGATAATATCGCACGCGGAGAGAATTGGAAGCAGCTCCTCCAGTATCCTTCCTTTCGGAACGGCTAGTATCGTTACATTTGGGTCTTTTTTTGCCTGCGCATTCATCATTCTGTTCTACGCGCTTTTAGCAGTTGCAGCAAGAATGATTTACAGTTTTTGAATCTTTGCGCCACAACCACCGAGCTTACCGACAATATTCTCATAACCGCGCTCAAGATGATAAATGCGGTTCACGGTGGTTTCGCCCTCGGCCACAAGTCCCGCAAGCACAAGCGCAACGGATGCGCGCAAATCAGTCGCCATCACTTCCGCGCCCTTAAGCTTAGAGACACCGCGCACTATGGCGGAATTACCCTGAACGGTGATATTGGCGCCCATACGGTTCAATTCTGGTACGTGCATGAAGCGGTTTTCAAAGATCGTTTCGGTCACCATTCCCGCGCCCTCGGCCAGCGTCAGCATCGCCATAAACTGCGCTTGCAGATCGGTCGGAAAACCTGGATAAGGCTCGGTCATAATATCGCAGCCCTTAAGGCGCAGGCCGTTACGGCTAACAATAATATCCTTGCCCTCAGGCTCGATGTGCAGCCCAGCCTGATTAAGCAAACCAAGCAGCGCACTCAGCGGCGCAATATCAGCATTTTGAAGACGCACAGTTCCGCCCGTCATACCGGCGGCGATGATATAGGTGCCCGTTTCAATACGATCTGGCAAAACGCGGTGCGTTGCCCCGCTTAAGGCCGCAACACCTTCAATTGTGATCGTTTCGGAGCCAAGTCCTGTAATTTTTGCGCCCATAGCAATCAAACACTCGCCAAGGTTTACAATTTCCGGCTCACGCGCGGCGTTTACAAGGGTTGTCGTCCCCTTAGCAAGCGTCGCCGCCATCATAAGATTTTCGGTCGCGCCCACTGAAACTTTCGGGAAGATTATACGCGCGCCGACTAGGCCGCCTTTTGGCGCAGTTGCATGAATATACCCCTCATCCAGCTTAATGGTCGCGCCCAATTCCTCGAGACCTTTGATATGTAGATCAACAGGGCGCGTTCCAATAGCGCAGCCACCCGGCAAAGACACCTTCGCTTGACCGAAACGTGCCAATAATGGCCCTAAAACGAGAATCGAGCCGCGCATTTTGCGTACAATGTCGTATGGCGCGGTATAATCAGTGATATTTGCGGCATTTATAGCCATTAAATCGTTTTCAGTGGAGATAACACAGCCTAAATGGCTCAAAAGCTCTATTTGAGACTTAATATCGCGCAAAGTATTGGGACAATTCTTCAAATAGAGCGATTCTCCGGTTAAAAGCCCAGCGCACATGATCTTTAACGCCGCATTCTTTGCGCCGCTAATCGGAATCGTGCCGTTCAGTTCATTCCCACCAATAATCTTGATCTTGTCGAGCTGCGCCGCAGCGGATGTGGGCGGTGTTGCTTGTAATGGTTGTGCCATATTTTTCTTTTCTTCGTTTTATAGTTTAGGCAGCGTCACGCCGCGCTGGCCCATATATTTGCCCTTCCGGTCGGCATAGCTCACTTCACAAGCGCTTGAGCCCTTGAAAAACAAGAACTGCGCCACGCCTTCATTGGCATAAACTCGCGCTGGTAACGGTGTGGTGTTGGAAATCTCCAATGTCACATGCCCCTCCCAGCCTGGCTCTAGCGGCGTCACATTTACAATAAGACCGCAACGCGCATAGGTGCTCTTACCAAGGCAAATCACCAAAACGTCTTTCGGTATGCGGAAATACTCGATTGTATGCGTCAAAACAAAGCTATTGGGAGGTATTACGCAAATATCGCTTCTTCTGTCAACAAAACTCTGGTCCGAGAAGTTCTTCGGGTCCACAAGCGCATTATCAACATTGGTGAAAATCTTGAAATCTTCCGAGCAGCGAGCGTCATAACCGTAAGAAGACAGGCCATAGGAAATCACCCCATCGCGCGTTTGTTTTTCAACAAAAGGCTCGATCATGCCCTCATTTTGCGCAAGGCGTCTAATTTCATGGTCGGGAAGTATTCCCGGTAATGCGGCCGTATCCGGCATATCAGCGGGTATCATGCTTTTGGCTGTGCTCATCGTCTTTTTCCGATTCCTTTATTTCTTTCTGGCGTTCCTTACGGCGACGCATATTGGCCTTAAGAGCCTCAGCGCGTTTATCCAGCTTAACCTGTTTATGATCTTTGTTTTCTATTGTGGCCATGGTTTGCCCAAACTAAGCGTTTTTCGTGATGATTCAAGGATAAAAAAAAGACAGCGCTGTAGGAAGCCTTTTCGCGCCCCACAGCGCGGGAGACTGGGGATAAGATGGGATAGGCATATAATCAGATGAAATTTCTGCGTGACAGGCGCGCCGCTTTTATTTATAAAGCCGTTTGGAAGCGCTGCTGTAGCTCAGTGGTAGAGCGCGTCATTGGTAATGACGAGGTCGGGAGTTCAATTCTCCCCAGCAGCACCATCTCACTTTCTGACCCTAAAATTCCCCCTAACATCCTGAAAGGAAAGGATGTTTTCGGAGTTCCATAACCTTCTTTACGACAGTACCGCAGTGGCTCCGAGAATACCACTCTGAGCACAATTTGACGGGTACTGGCCTCACCATTTTTGTAGACATACCAAGGACTTGCGAGGAATTTGAGCGATAGTTCAATAATTTCCTCCAGCCGTCCCTTCAATGGCACCACTTGCACCGATTTTTCGGCCAATAGAATCTTCTCTCGCTCAAGTTTAGCAAGACGCTTTTCATAAGCCGCTACTACTGCTGGGTTGGCAGCATCCACGATCCGGTCGAGAATTCCCTCTATCTGCTTATCAGTCTCTCCGAGCTGACGTTCCCACTCAGCGCGTGCGCCCTGAGCATCGCCAAGGCGCATGTCCCATGCGTCCTGGAGCATCGTCTTTGCCAATTCAAATAGCTGTGCCGTAGGCTGAAGCCTTTTGAGCACCTCTTCGAAAGCGTTTTCCAGCTTGGCGCGAGAGATCGATTTGTTTTTCGATACGCAACCGCGCGTCTGGCATCTGTAGTAGGCGTAATATTGGCGGCAGCCCTTTGACCAGCCACCAGTGAAAGCATTGCCGCAGTCGTTGCAGACAACGTGACCACGCACCTGGAAGTCTTCGTTAAAATCCTTGCGAGCCGCAGTCCGCTTCTTACCCTCAAGGTATTCCTGAATTCGCTCATACGTCTGGAAGCTGATCAGAGCGTCATGCTGGCCTTGACGTAAGGAGACGTCCCAGCTGGGCGCTTCGACATATCCTGCATAGACAACCTTCTTCAGCAACCGCGTCACCGTCATGGGTCGCAGGGTGCCGTCCTTCCGATCCTTTGGGAAGTATGGATCACGCTCCAAAAAGCGCTGAACTTCGGCTTGTGAAGCAAAGCGTCCCGTTGCATAGCCTTCCAAGGCATCCCGCACGACGGAAGCCAATGGCTCGTCATGGACAAGAATTTTACCCCCACCGCCTCTGGCGGTGATGTATTTGTAGCCGATAGGCGCGCGAAACACCCAAAACCCACTCTCGACGCGTGCTTGCATCTTCTGGATCACCTGACGGCGGTTTTGCTCTCGTTCAAGCTCACCTTGAGCGGCGAACACGGTCTCGATGAATCTTCCCTCGGGCGTATCTTCGAAATTGAAGTTTAGGCATTCCACGCGCGCGCCTCGCTGGGCAAATTCCCGGCGCAGCTTGATATGGAACTCTGTATCCCGCGCGAAACGCTTCAGATCGTCAAATATGATGACGTAGGGCTTGCCCGGCTGGGCATCCAAATAGGCGAGCATGGCGCGCATGCCGGGACGCTTCAGGAAGTCGCCGCCTCCGGTTATGTCATCCGGAAAGACGGCTTCAACGTCGTAGGCGTGCTCATCAGCATACTGACGGCAACGGTGTTCTTGGCTCTCAAGCCCACCGCCATGCGTTTTTTGCTTTTTGTCAGAGACGCGGCAATAGATGAGCGCGCTGATCCCCTCCACTATTTTTGCTCTTTCCTGTTTCATGAATCTCGCCTTTCCCGCGAGGGAGCCTCAGTCGGCCCCCGGCGTATCGTTAAATGTCTGGCTCGGTCTGGTTTGCTGGTAGTCTACACCACCTTCGGCCCGTGCGTCCTGCTGATCAACGCCTTGCGGATTTTTTCCACAAACTTCTTGCAGCGGATGGACGCCGAAGCCGAGATCGACAAAACCGACAACTATCACCCAAAGCGCTTCGATAAAGCTATGCTTCTCCGCATCGCTCATACCCGAGTCGTCAAGATATTGCTGATAGCGCTGCACATCGAGCGTAATGACCTGCTTTGCTGCCGCTGCATTGAACTGAACTTTGGTGGCCGACTTTTCCTCTGGCCTGAAACCGTTATCCATGGCTGCTTTCCCCCTTACCGGAATTCTTGCCCCATATCTAATTGTACAATTGTGGGTTGAATTATGCAAAAAACGCGTTTCAAGGCATTGATCCAACTTAGAAAGCTGTAACTCTCGGCCAGCAACGATTTTAGTCATTTTATTCCCTTTCTATGCTCAAATTGCGGTAGTCACGCGCCGTAGCGAAGTCGCGCCGCGCCTTGTCGGGGCGGCTTTGGAGCTCCGCGCGCAGATGATTAATGCGCGCGCGATGCTCCTTTTCGGCAGCCTCATGGGCTTCGCGGAATAGGGCCAGGTCGTCGATGGTTAGCTCCAAAGCAGGCGCGTCAGGTTCTTTCGAGGAGAGCCACCCAAGGCTCTCCTTTGTCACGATGCCCTTCCCAGCAACCTGTGCCGGATCGGGCATACCCTCTCTGCGCCAAGTGGCTGTAGGGACGGATGCCCCGCCGAAACGATCCCGGATAGCCATGATATCTAGCGCTCCGGTTCGCGGTCGCGGGCGCGGGACCGTGCGGGTTTCGGCTCGACTTGCTCGCGCGTATCTTCGCGAAGACGGTTCAGCCGGTCGTACGATTGCTCCGCCAGCCTTGCCAGTCGCAGTAGATCAGGGCCAAAGAAGCTATCTGTATCTCGGTACTGGCCATCCTGATCCCGGTAACTGCGCCGGAACTGCACGCTGCGCGTTACTTTATCCTCGCGCGTGTTCTCCCAGATCGAAGCTTTGATGTTTCCATCGCGCAAGGTCTCGGCGGGGCGGTTCTTGTCGTCGTCCATGTCGTGGTCTCCTGTTTACGTGAATGAAAGAAGTCAGAACTTCGGGCGATAGCCTTCGATGAATGCCCATTCGCCGCCGCTGTATTGCGGGAAGTCGCGGTAAGGCTCAGGTACGCGTTCTCGGATGAGCGCCCTCTGGCGATAGCCCCATCGGGTACGGACGCGCAGACTTCCTAAATCCCGGTCATGATAGGGGTTCGGGAAATAGCGACCGGCATAGTCCCGGCAGGTGAAATACGGCACCTTGTCCAGTGCGAAGGGGCGGATGCCGTAGCCGGAGGCGAAGATCAGTGCCTTGTCTTGTGGCAGAGCCAGGATTTCATCGGGCGTCATCAGGGCGCGGGAAAGCTTTTGCGTGTGCTGCATTTCATAATCCAGCGCGCGGAGAGCAATGCCGGTCCGAAGCGGATCGACTCCGCCAAACAAAACCCCGTGGACAGCTTCTTTCCTTGCCCTCGCGCCGCGCTCCCGCACGAGCAAGTCGGGGGTGCGGATTGTCTGGTTCCCAAGCTTGGCGCTTAAGTGACGAGCAGTTTCCAAATCAGAAATACCGCCGCCAAGAAAAATCTCGATATCCGAGCTGGCCGAAAGCGTTGTCGCGCCGTTTGGGCCGAGGTTCTCTTTGATCTGGCCGATATCCTGATACGCACAGAGCGGCGATAGACCAAAACCGCGCCCGATAGAGTAGAATTCAGCAATTTCTGGAAAGCGGCCAAGCCGAGCGGCTTCGTCAATCACCAGATTGATGGTCGGAGCGTTAGGTTTGCGCTGCTTAGCAATCCTCAACGATGAAAAAAACTGCCGGATCAACGCTGCGTTCTGCAGGATCAATTCGGCGGGCATCATCAGGAAAACGTAGATCGGACGGCCTCCATCTTCCGTGAAGACATCCAGTGTAAAATCCGCGCGCGCCGTGCCAGTGAAGCTTGCCTGCATGGCAGGGTCAGTCATCGGCGCTAACGCGTTGGTCAACTCGCCAAGCACAGAGTCATAAGTGCGACGGCTTTCTGCTGCCATATCCAGCATTTCGGCGTAGGTTGCCCGAAGGTCCGGCTCACCAAGAGCGGCCATCGAGTCCGACATCTGCGCCCAGATACCCGGAGCTGAGCGGATAACGCCCACAAGCTCAAACAAGCTGCCAGGAGAAACCTCACCGTCTGCGTGGACAAGGCCGCGCAGCAGTGCGTCCATCCAGATGCGAGCCTTCTGCTCGAAGAACCGGCCTTCGCCACTGCTGGTATCGGGCAAGAATGTCTGGGCGACGCGCCGGGAATCCGCCACGAGCAAAGGTGAACCTCTAAGTAGATGGCTGAAGAGCGCGACGCTGTGGACCGGGTGGCCATGGAGCCTGTAAGGGTTTACCGTGTAAACATGCGCGCCGCGCTGGACGAGGCCGGGGCCAATCACAGCAGCCATCTCGCCCTTAGGATCGAGGATGGCGTAACGCGGCGGCTCCCCCGTCCTGCCTGGATCGGCCAGTATATGGGCAAGCATGGTGGTGAACTTGCCTGAGCCAGCTCCGCCAATTAGCAACGCTCCAGCGCGTTTCGTATGAAAACGCAGACGGCCCTCGAAGAAGCCGATGGGTATCCCGCCGTCAACGCCAAGGGCGCGGCGTACTTCGCCGAAATCGGCAAACCTGGCAGAGCCGTGGGGATGAACTTCGACGAAAGACATTTGCGTAAACTCCAGGGCGGAAATGAAGCGGCCCCCTAGCGGGACCGCCTTGATTTACTTGTCAGCCAAAGACTGAGGCGATGATGAAGAGGAGAACTGCAAAACCTGCGAGGCCTTGTAGGAATTCCTTCACTTTATCGCCGAAGGTTTTCACCGTTCGGCGGCGAATGACCTTACCAACTTCTTCTTCGATAACTCGGGGCATTGTGCAGACTCCTTTTTTGCTGCGGGGTTAAAGAAGGCGGTAAGCGAGGGCGCTACCGCCAACCATCAAAGCGACGCCGATGGATGCGCGCGCCGCGAAGAAGACAAAGGGGAAACAAGCGACCAGCCATGCGAACTCGACGAGCTGAACGATCTCCGGCGGATAAGTCCGGCGTGCCAGAGCGACTACATACTCAGCGGTCAACTCATTGAGGTACGGCGCGCCGAGCATGGCGAGCATCGCTGCGGTGACGCTGGCAAAACCGCCAATCGAACTGACCGCTACCTGCTGCTGATGCTCCCGGTCAGGGTTGTTCTGACCAAACATTTTCTTTCTCCTTTTCTGCCCGCCACCGGGCATTACTTCTGGGTTCACCGAAGCGGCAAGCTTCGGCGGCTTTATATTATTCAGGCTTTTTCGGAGCCGCGTTGTGTGTCTCGTTAGCCTAGATTAAGGTGTTTACGTGTGGCTTTTCCAGCCGCGCATCTGGGCTGAGGAAGTCTGTTGTACCGCCCGGATTTCGGCGAATCTTCTGCAGATAGATGAGGGTCAGATGTCGCGTATAACCTACCGCCCGAAGAACCGCTTTATCGTGAACTCAAAACTTGAAGAAGATGTATTTGCAACTCTTCTTCATTAC
>JBBKXC010000338.1:0-6961 GCA_037969275.1 Bdellovibrionales bacterium
GCTCTCTTCGTCTCGGCTGGCTTAAAAGCGCTCGAAAAAGACGGCGTTGTAACAATGCCGGTCACAACCAAGGCCGGCGATCTATACGCAGGGCCATTCTTGATTGGAAAAATTCCGTTTTAGAAAAATAAAAGCATCGCGCTTTTAATCCTTGCCCTCGCGAAGCGGGGATGGAATGCCTTCGGGGCCCATTTCCATGACCTCACGGCGAATGGCGCGGGTGCGGGTGAAGACATTATAAAGATAATCCCCGTCACCTTTACGAATGGCCTTTTGCAATACGCTTAAATCCTCGGTGAAACGCTGGAGAATTTCCAACACGGCGTCTTGATTATTCATGAACACATCGCGCCACATTACGGGATCAGACGCGGCAATACGGGTAAAGCCCCGAAAGCCCGAAGCAGAAAATTTAATCACTTCAGATTTGGTGTCATCCTCAAGATCATTGGCTGTATCTACAATCGAATAAGCAATTAAATGCGGAAGATGTGATGTAATGCCCAAGATAAGATCATGGCGCTTATGATCCATAATTTCGATCTTCGCGCCGCATGCATCCCAAAGCGCCGAAACCTTATCAACCGCGCGCAGATCGGTTTCAGGCAGCGGCGTTAAAATACACCAGCGCCCTTCAAACAGCTCGACAAAGCCACTTTCAGGGCCGGAATGCTCGGTACCCGCAATCGGGTGACCAGGGACAATCTCCACTGTATCAGGCAGGTTTTCGCTCAAATCGCGCACCACAGAGCCCTTAACGGAACCCACATCGGTAATAATAGCGCCCGGCTTCACATAGTTGCTAATCGCTTTGGCAACTACGCTCATCGTGCCAACGGGCGAGCATAAAATAATAAGATCAGCCCCTTCCACGCCTTTGGAAAAGCTGGTGGTCGCTTTATCTACAATACCAAGCTCCAAGCCCTTCTCGCAGACTTTGGGGTTGATATCAATAGCCGAAATCTCACTCGCCAGCCCCTTGGCTTTAATGATGCGGGCAAGTGAGGAGCCAATAAGCCCTAGACCGATGATGCAAACTTTATTAAACATAGAGTCTACTTATAGCGAACACTGGAAAAACACAAGAGCCCATATGCCTCTCATCGCCCATAATAAATTGCCGAGCTTTGAAAAGCTGATCGCCGAGGGGCGCACAGTTTTAACGCCGCAGCGCGCTGGCTCTCAAGATATCCGCGAGATGCATATTGGTTTACTCAATATGATGCCTGACGCCGCGCTCGAGGCCACAGAGCGCCAGTTTTTCCGCCTTGTCGGGGAGAGCAACAAAATCGCCCAGTTTTATATGCACCCCTTCAGCTTGCCCGAAATCGAGCGCTCCGCTGAGGCCAAGGCACATATTGACAAATATTACGAGCCCTTCGAAAAACTCCAAGAAGATGGGCTAGACGCTCTTATTATTACGGGCGCGAATGTTGACGCGCCCAATCTCGAGGATAACGCTTTTTGGGAGCCATTGCAGCGCGTGATGGATTGGTCATGGAATAATGTTACCTCAACAATCACGGCCTGCCTTGCCACGCACGCCGTCATGCAATTCAAATATAACCAGCGCCGCATAGCGCTCCCCCAAAAGCAGGTCGGCATTTATAAAAGCCGCGTGCGCCAGCGCGAGCATCCCCTCGTTGAGGGCATGAACACCGTTTTTGACGTCCCGCATTCGCGTAATAATGATGTGTCGTGGGAGCAATTCGAACAAGCCGGCATGCGCATTCTCGTTAATTCTTTTGAAGGCGGCGTCCATATGGCGACAAGCGCGGATGGCTTTCGCCTTATCTGTTTTCAAGGGCATCAGGAATATGACACGGTAAGCATTCTTAAGGAATATCGCCGCGATCTAGGCTTATATAACACCGGAAAAACTGCGCAGCCGCCCAATTTGCCGGAGCATTATTTCACTTCCGAGGCGCTGGAAATGATTGAAGACTATCGGCATAAACCTCAAAGCGAATTACCGGAAGAGCTAATTGCCCCGCATATTGAAAATACTTGGCGCGATTCGGCAAGGGCAATCATCGGAAATTGGATTGGTCAGGTATACCAAACAACCAATATGGACCGCCGCAAACACTTTATGGATGGAATTAATCCTGATAACCCTCTCGAGCTTAAGCTATAACCCGTCTTAATTTTCAAAAAATTTGACAAGCAAAATACATATGTTTACATAGTCTTATGACTTAAAATAATACTTCAAACGTAGTCGTCAGCTTAGACGCATTCAGAAAAGCAAAGGGCGCGGAGCATAATTCCCCCTCCGCTAAGCCTGACTATCTGCCGCAGCCCATAGAACCTGCTTACCTAATATTCCATGACTTGCTGTCGTTAAATGCTCTTTCTCCGGAGAATGAAACGAAGGCTATGCGCAATGTTTTAAGGTCTTTGAACTCGGAATTTTCTATTGAGGCTCAAAGTAAAAAAATTCCTGAGAATGCAGGTATGTTTAATGCGCATTTAAGTCTGACGCATTTATCGTTTTGCGAAGAGGCTATGAATGAAATTGGTGAATCCTTTGCTGCGCTGTGGCGTAAAGAAAGCCCGCGCGATTACCACCGCTTTGTTAAACTGCATCATGGTGATTATATGGCCACTAAAGGCGTAGAGCTTGAAGCGAGCCTAATGATGCCCATGCGCCGCAAAGCAATAGCGTCAACGCCGGCCTATGTTAATTTAAAAGCGCAAATGAAGACCATTTTCACCAGCGCCTCTTTCAAGCCGAGTATTGTTACACCGACTTTTGATTGCTTTCAGCCATCGCTCTGTATCGACGCCGATCTGAAAGGCCCCGATTTAAGAGCGCAGATTGAACGCTACCTATCACAAAAAGACGGCGGTGCGCCTAAGCTGCATCTTGTTTAATTGATTTTCCGCGCACTGCCCTTTGATAGGGCTGGCGTTGGACGAAGCCCCCCGAACAAACCGCGCCCGCGAACGCGCACTTTTGAGCCGCCGCCATCGATCGGCCTAGCATAAACTTGTTTACTCACCTCGACCATATGCACGCCAGCGGCAAAGGGCATAAAGGTCTTGCCCAGATATTCGAAC
This sequence comes from Bdellovibrionales bacterium, assembly GCA_037969275.1. Classification (GTDB taxonomy): domain Bacteria; phylum Pseudomonadota; class Alphaproteobacteria; order Micavibrionales; family Micavibrionaceae; genus UBA2638. Next base: position 3,064 of record JBBKXC010000338.1, read on the forward strand.
CAACCCGCCGATTTCATCAGCATGCTTAATTTATAGGGCGGCATAAACAGCGCCTCTTCCGTGCGCTCATGGACAAAGAGATTATCCTTAAGGTAAAAATTAATCTGGCTCGCGCTATAAGGCGTGCCCTGCCCCATCGGTGACCATTCCGCCCGCGACCACAACCCCGTTCTGTTGGGCACAATAACCAGCAAGCGGCCATTTGGTTTCAGAATACGGTAAATTTCCTTAAGGTTGGGCTGCATCAACTCGGAGAACTCGAGCGCATGCACCATCAAAATTCGGTCGACCGATTCGCTCTCCAGCGGAATTTCCGTTTCTTCAGAGACGCTGACGAGGTTCTTGCCATCATGCGGCCAGCTATGCGCCCCCTGCCCCGCAGGCATCACGGCAAAAACCCGCTCGGCGCTCGCCATAAAAGCGCGTAAATAGGGCGTGGGATAACCATACCCCATAACCCGCAAGCCATGAACATCCGGCCAAAACTCGCCGATGCGTTCTTGCATGATACGGCGCACGATCCGCCCTATCTTGCGGTTATAAAAGGCTTTAAAATCATAGGCGCTGCTATACATGCTGGCTATTCTACAGTAAATCGCGCAAGGCGGAAACCAGCGGCAAATCAGCGGCTGGCATAGGGTAATCATACATATCGGCAGGGCGCACCCATTTGAGCGCCTTATGCTCTTTAGGCGAAGGCACGCCGCGCCAGACTCTGCAAATAAAAAGCGGCATGAGTAAATGAAAGCGCTCATAGCTATGGGACGCATAAGCAATCGGCGAGAAACAGCAAGGGCGCGTCTGCACGCCCAGCTCTTCCTCAAGTTCCCGCATAAGGGCATATTCCGGTGTCTCGCCAGACTCAATTTTGCCCCCCGGAAATTCCCAAAGCCCCGCCATATCCTTGCCTTCAGGACGCTGCGCAATGAGCACGCGGCGATCGGTATCAATAAGCGCGGCGGCAACGACCTGCACAATCGGCAAGTTATTTTTCGGCGGCTTAGGCGCGTCCAGAGCTTCTTCGCAACTTCTCATATCGAATAAATCCTTTTCATTAAAAAAGCCGCGCTCATAATAAACGCGGCTTCCTTAAATATTTTCAAATTTAATTATTGAACTTCAGCGTCCGCGGCGGCTTCAATGGCATTACCATTGATATCGAATTTCACGATTTTTTCCTTTTCGCGCCAGCCTTTAAGCGTCTCGTCCAGCAATTTGCGGCCAAGATCGTTTTCGATCATGGATTTTGCTTCTTCGAAACTCGGCTTAGGACGCATACGCTTTTCAGCTACGCTAAGAACATGAAAACCAAAATCTGTTTTCACAGGCTCTTGTGAGTATTTACCCGGCTTTGTGCTGAAGGCCGCTTCCGCGAATTCAGGTACAACATCGCCCTTGGCAAAGTAACCGAGGTCGCCGCCATTTTCTGCAGTATTGTCCTTGGAGAATTCCTTGGCCAATGCTGCGAAATCGCCGCCATCTTTCAATTTAGCAATGATGTCTTTCGCTACAGCTTCATCTTCTACAAGAATATGCGCCGCTTTGACTTCTTCTACATCGGGCTGCTCTTTAATGAAATCGGCATAAGCCTTTTTCAGCGCGCCATCTGTCAACTTACCATCAACCTGTTTTTGCAAATATGCATTACGAACGATTTGATCTTTCGCTGTCGCAATTTGTTTTTGCACTTCAGGATCGCTCTCAACGCTGGCTTCATCGATGTTCATTTCGACGACCTTGCTGTTGATGACTTGCTCTTGTGCGAGCGGGAAAAGCTGCTCGATTGGAAGCTGGCGAATATTTGGCGGCAATTGTGTAATAAAGTTCAACACATCAAGGCGCGTTACATCTTCATCACCGATTTTAGCAACAACTGGATTACCCGGCTCGATTTTCGGCTGGTCAGCTGATACGCCTTCTTCGGCGGCGGCTTCTTGTGTCTCACTTACAGGATCGCCAGCGGCAGGATCAACAGCAACTTCGTCGCTTGTAATTTCGCCCGTAGTCTCAGCATTCACTTCAGCGTTCGCATCTGCCAATTCTGTAGCGGCCTGTGCTTCGGCTTCAATGACTGCTGGTGTTGTTTGTTCGTCATCCATGGGTGCAATCTGGCCTGAAAGATAGGCCAATGCCCCAACGGCAACAACCGCAAGCACGATAAGCACGATTACAACAGCATTACCGCGCTCCGATTTGTTATTTTGATTTAATATTTTCATGTCCTAAGCAATCCTTTGATTTTGAAATATTGAGGAACTGACCACAATACCTAAAGGACTCGCAGCGCGATTTCAACTGATATTGATAAAGCTATCAACAAAATCAACGCATATTCCGTCTATGCCCTTATTGACGCGCCTATCTTTGAGGCTTATAGAGTACAGTAACCAATAAAAAATGAAGGATAGCTTATGCTTTTCACGCTCGCATCGAAAATTTTCGGCTCTGCCAATGACCGCACGGTTAAGGTGCTCTCGAAACATGTTGAGCCCATCAATGCGTTAGAATCGCATTATGAGAAAATGAGTGATGCCGAGTTACAATCACAAACAAACATTTTCAAGCAAAAGCTTGCCAACGGCGCCACCGAAGACGACATCATGTATGAAGCCTTTGCTGTTGTGCGCGAAGCTGCCAAGCGCGTACTTGGCCAGCGTCCTTATGATGTTCAGCTTATTGGCGGCGTGGTCTTGCATCAGGGCCGCATTGCAGAAATGAAAACTGGTGAGGGTAAAACCCTTGTTGGGACTTTGGCTGTTTATTTGAACGCACTATCCGGCAAAGGCGTCCATGTTGTGACCGTCAATGACTACCTTGCAGAGCGCGACTCGGCATGGATGGGCGAAGTTTATAGCTTTCTCGGCCTGACGACTGGCTGTATCACAGGTAACGTTGACGAAAATCAACGCCGCGCAGCCTACGCCGCCGACATTACTTACGGTACGAACAATGAATTCGGCTTTGATTATTTGCGCGACAACATGAAATTCAGCCTGAGCCAAATGGTTCAGCGCGGCTTTAACTTTGCGATCGTCGATGAGGTGGATTCGATTTTGATTGACGAAGCACGGACGCCGCTCATTATTTCCGGCCCGTCCGAGAGTAATACCGAGGCTTATATTTCAGTGAACAAGCTTATCCCATTTCTGGATAATGACGATTACGAGCAAGATGAGAAGCACAAGACTATCGTTTTGACTGATAACGGCAATGAACATGCCGAGGAACTGCTAAGCGAACATGGCTTGCTTACAGAAGGCACATTATACGATATTCAGAACATCGCTTTGGTGCATCATATCAATCAGGCGCTCCGCGCGCACAAGCTGTTCCATCTGGATAAGGATTATATCGTTAAGGATAACAAGGTTATCCTGATTGACGAATTTACAGGCCGTATGATGGATGGCCGCCGTCTCTCCGAGGGACTGCACCAAGCTATCGAAGCCAAAGAAGGTGTACATATCCAAAATGAGAACCAGACGCTGGCCTCCATTACTTTCCAGAACTATTTTCGCCTCTATCCAAAATTGGCGGGCATGACCGGAACGGCGATGACCGAAGCCGCAGAGTTTCAATCTATCTACAATCTGAATGTCGTGGCGATGCCAACTCATGTGCCGATATCCCGATTGGATTATGAGGACAAAATCTATAAGTCGCTCAAGGAAAAAGAAACTGCGATTGTCGAAGTCGTGAAAGAATGCGTTGAACGTCAACAGCCTGTATTGGTTGGTACTGTATCCATTGAAAAATCTGAGCAGCTTGCCGCACGACTCAAAAAAGAGAAGATTCCGCATAAGGTTTTGAACGCCCGTTATCACGAGCAAGAAGCTTATATCGTTGCGCAAGCGGGGCGTCCGGGCGCGGTAACGATTGCAACCAACATGGCTGGCCG